>CADCOZ010000234.1 GCA_902803125.1 uncultured Ruminococcus sp. | reverse complement strand
TCTTTGCTCTGCTTCGACGCTGGATAAGGAAATTGATGTTTACGGCGGAAATAAGGACGCTGCACGCAAGGTAGGCCAACTGATCGCAAAGAGAGCCGCCGATAAGGGCATCACCACTGTTGTATTCGACAGAGGCGGCTACATTTTCCACGGCCGTGTCAAAGAGCTGGCCGAAGGCGCTCGTGAGGGCGGCCTCAAGTTCTAATAAGAAGGAGGAAATCACTTTGGCTATCATTGACGGAACAACTTTAGATTTGAAAGAGCACGTTGTTGCCATTAACCGTGTATCAAAAACCGTAAAGGGCGGCCGTATCTTCAAGTTTGCGGCTCTGGTCGTTGTTGGCGACGGCAACGGCACCGTGGGTTTTGGTATCGGCAAGGCCGGTGAAGTGCCGGATGCTATCCGCAAGGGCATTGAAGATGCCAAGAAGAACCTGAAGAAGATTTCTCTGAAGGGAACCACCATTCCGCATGAAATCATGGGCGAGTACGGTGCCGGCAAGGTACTGATGAAGCCTGCGGCTCCCGGTACCGGTGTTATCGCCGGCGGTCCGGTTCGTGCGGTCATTGAAGCGGTCGGCATCAAAGATATCAGAACCAAGGCGCTTCGCTCCAATAATCCCTGCAACGTAGTGAGAGCTACTTTGGCAGGTCTGGAGAGCCTGAGAACCGCAGATGAGGTTGCGGCTGTCCGCGGCAAGACTGCGAAAGATATTCTGTGAGGGGGAGGAAGCAACAATGGCACAGCTTAAAATTACTCTGAAAAAGAGTTTAATTGGAAGACCCAAAAACCAGATTGCCACCGCCCAGTCACTCGGTCTGACAAAGCCGGGAAAAACAACCGTTCAGCCCGACAATGTGCAGACACAGGGCAAAATCAATACGATCAAACACCTTGTAGAGGTGACACAAGCATAAGCAAGGAGGTGCGCATACATGAAATTGCATGAACTTTCACCTGCTGAGGGTGCAGTAAAGGGATCCAAAAGAATCGGCAGAGGTCACGGTTCAGGCTGGGGCAAGACAGCCGGCAAGGGACACAAGGGTCAGAAGGCCCGTTCCGGCGGCAGTATCCGTCCGGGCTTTGAAGGCGGTCAGATGCCGCTTCAGAGAAGAGTGCCGAAGAGAGGCTTTAACAACATTTTCGCCAAGAAGATCGCTGCCATTAACGTTTCTGCCCTCAATGCCTTTGAGGACGGTGCCGAAGTAACCGCCGAGGCACTGGTGGAAAAGGGAATCGTCAAGGGTAACTTTGACGGCATTAAGGTTCTGGCTAACGGAACACTCAACAAAAAACTCACCGTAAAACTGGCTGCCCTGTCTGAAGCGGACGAGAAAACCGGCGCAAAGGCAGAACCCTTCTCCAAGGGAGCCAAGCAGAAGATAGAAGCTGCGGGAGGAAAGGCTGAGGTGGTTTGATTTGTTTAAAACAATCGCTAATGCCTGGAAAATTCCGGATCTTCGGAAAAAAATGCTGTTCACAATCTTCATTGTGTTTGTCTTTAGAATCGGTTCGGTCATTCCGGTGCCGTTTCTGGACGTTACAGCGCTGAAATCACTGACGGCAGGTCTTTCGGGCGGCGAAAGTATGCTGGCCTATTTTGACCTGTTCTCCGGCGGTGCGTTCTCCAACGCAACCTTGTTTGCGATGTCGGTAACCCCATACATCAACTCTTCGATTATCATGCAGCTGCTTTCGGTAGCCATTCCCGCTCTGGAGCGGCTGACCAAAGAAGGCACAGAAGGCAGAAAGAAAATTGCCGCCATTACCCGTTATGTCACCGTGGTGCTGGGTATTATTCAGGGTACCGCTTATTACATCTGGCTCTACCGTTCCAGAATCGTAGAGTACAGAGGCTGGAACTTTGAATGTGTCTTCACCTGCATCACCATCATCCTGGGCTTTACCGCCGGTACGGCTCTGATGATGTGGCTCGGTGAACAGATCAACCAGAAGGGTGTCGGCAACGGTATCTCGATTCTGCTGTTTATCGGCATTATTGCCAGACTGCCCGTCACGCTGGGTACCCTTTGGGAAACCTTCCAGGCAGGCTTGGCCGGCGATACCGCCAAGCTTATCTATCCGATTGTCTTTGTTCTGCTCTTCCTCGTGATTATCTGGGTTATCGTTTTCATGAACGATGCCGAACGCCGCATTCCCGTGCAGTATGCTAAGCGGGTGGTCGGCCGCAAGATGTATGGCGGTCAAAGCACCTATCTGCCGATTAAGGTCGGCCTTTCGGGTGTTATGCCGATCATCTTCGCCAGCTCGATTTTGTCCATTCCGTCCACGATTCTCCTCTTTATCGGTGAGGAAAACGTGAATGACTTCTGGAGAGGCTTTTTCAATCTCTTCACCATGGGCGGCTGGTTCTACATTATTCTGTATTTCATTCTGATCATCGGTTTTGCTTACTTCTATGTAACGATTCAGTACAATCCCATCGAAATGAGCAACAACCTGCGTCAGAATAACGGTACCATCAGAGGTATCCGTCCCGGCAAACCCACTACCGATTATATCGCAAAGATTCTTTCCAAAATCACGCTTATCGGTGCACTCTTCTTAGCATTCATTGCGATCGTTCCGCTGAT
>CADCOZ010000233.1 GCA_902803125.1 uncultured Ruminococcus sp. | reverse complement strand
GTCGCTTTGGCCTTACGGCCAAGGTGTCCACTGGACACCCGCTCTCCTTTTTTTCGCCAGAAAAAGGTTTCCCCCAACGGGTTCCAAGGGCAGAGCCCTTGGTGGGAGGTTTGGAGGGTGAAGCCCTCCAACATTCTGTGGTGTTTGAGGAGATGAGAAATGATGGGAAAGGTGTCGGAGTGGGTGAAGGATATATGGGGCGGTGTGATGGTGGCACTGGTGTCGATTCCGATTGCGATGGGATATGCACAAATCGCCGGTCTGCCAATGCAGTACGGGCTGTATGGGTCGGTACTGCCGATTTTGCTGTTTGGCCTGCTGACCGGCTCAAGGGACTTTGTTTTTGGGGTGGATGCGGCACCGGCGGCCTTGGTCGGAACCACTATCGCTACACTGGGCATTGAAGCTGAATCGGATCGGGCTTGTCAGATGGTGCCGCTGCTGGCGTTGTTGGTGGCGGGTTGGCTGCTGCTGTTTTTTGTGGTGCGAGCCGGAAAGATTGTCCGCTATATTTCAGAATCGGTGATGGGCGGCTTTGTGTCGGGTATTTGCTGTACCATTATTCTGATGCAGGCCGCAAAGCTCTTTGGCGGATCGGCGGGCATTGGAGAAGCACCGGAGCTGCTGAAACATTTGGTGGAACAGCTGCCACACTTCAACGGTTTTTCCCTGCTGATGGGATTGGGCGTGATTTTCTTGATTGTGCTGTTCCGTCATATAGCGCCAAAAGTGCCGATGTCCGTTATTGTGATGGCGGTGGGGGTACTGATGACCGTACTGCTGCCGATGCAGGAGTACGGGGTTAAATTACTGCCGGAGGTTCCCGCCGGTTTTCCTCTGCCTCAATGGCCAAAGATGTCAGGTGTTTCGTTGGATGAGTTAACGGAACTGCTGTTTGATTCTTTGAGTATAGCCGCCGTTATTTTGGCGGAATCCCTGTTAGCATCCAAGAGCAACGCCGACAAAGACGGCTATGATCTGCCGCCCCAGCGGGAAATACTGGCATATGCGGCGGCTAATCTTGCGGCCTCACTGGTGGGGTGCTGTCCGGTCAACGGCAGTGTGTCCCGTACCGGTATTGTGCGGCAGTTCGGTGTCAAGTCCCAAAGAATGTCCGTGTTTGCGGCTCTGACCATGCTGTTGGTACTGCTGTTCGGCACAGGGTTTATTGCGTGGCTGCCGGTGCCGCTGTTAACGGCGATTGTCATCAGTGCCTTGTTGGGGGCGTGTGAGTTCAAATTGGCGGCACATCTCTGGAAAACCGACAAGAAGGAGTTTGGCATATTTTTGGCGGCGTTCTTGGGGGTGCTGATTTTTGGCACGGTGTATGGTGTTATCATTGGGATTGTGCTGTCGTTTGTGACGGTTATTATTCGAGCCGTGACACCGCCCAGAGCCTTTTTAGGTGTTATAGCCGGCAAAGATGGTTTTTATTCGTGCGAACGGCATCCGGAGGCTCAGCCGCTGAAAAATGCGGTGATCTATCGTTTCGGGGGCAATCTGTTTTTTGCGAATGTGGACGTGCTGAAGCGGGATTTAGAAAAAAATGTGACGGCAGGCACCCGCTGTATCGTTATTCATGCCGGTGCGGTGAGCAGTATTGATGTAACGGCGGCAGAAGAACTGCTCCGGCTATACCGCAAGTACCGCCAACAGGGCATTCGTTTTTATGTGACCGAACATATGGGAGAGATTAACGACCGTTTGCGGCAGTACGGTGCCGATGAACTGCTGAAAAACGGTGCGGTGCGTATGACCGTGCCGCTGGCACTGCGGGATGCCGGTATCCGAAAGCCCTATCTGACGGTGCTGTCAGAAATAGAGGGACAAGCCGTTTTGCCGCACGACGGCAGAGGATTGCAGGCAGAGTTGGACTGGGCTTTGGGAGCCGAAGCGGAAGCTTTCAAGCAGAAACTGACGGAAGAGGTCTATGACAGCATGAAGAATGAAGAGGGGCTCAGCGTGGATACGATGGAGAAAATAGAAAGCCTTGGCCGTTTTGGCAAGCTAAATTTCTATGATGAAGAGGAATTGCTTGACCGGTTGGAAACACGCCTGCTGAACCGTGCCATCGCCCACCCTGAGCAGGCCGAACGGATCGAAACGGTGCTGGAGGAACGCCGCCGCCGCATTGAAGCCCGTATCATGGATATGGATGCAGAAACCTTGGAACGTATCCGTGAACGCCGGCTGAAAAATGCCCGTGCGCTGTATCAAAGCGATCTGGCGGCTTTTGAACAGTATCGGCAAAAACGCCTGATACATTTACAAATACTGGAGGACATGAACCCTGATTTGGCCAAACGCTATCAGTCGGTGTATCAGGATATCCTGACACTTTCGGTCGAAGCGGATACGGATGATGGGGCTTTGGGTTAAAAAAATAAGCTTTGAGGGGGTGTCGGGGGGGCTTTCACTGGAAAGTCCCTCTGACCCGCCGACCTGTCAAAAAAAAGGGGAAAAGTTTTGCTATATTGTGAATTGACAATGACCCCGCCGCTGTTCTATGATATAATAGTATAATTACCCGCATCTTTCGGAATGGAGGAGGGAACAGCCTTGCACAAAGACGCTGTTTATGAATTTTACGGCCGCCAGAAAAACGATATGGAAGCCAGTGCGATGCCGTTTATTATCTTTCAGCATTTGGAAAATGATTTGCACACCGTGCTGATATCAGATGGTGCCTGCCGCCTTTTTGCACAGCGCCGCTCAGAAATTGCCCATATTATGGAAAATGCCATCTATACCAGTGTTCACCCTGAGGACGTGGAACGTCTTTCTGCCGGCTGGACACATTTTGTGGCTGAGGGCGGCTCCTATAATGTGGTATTCAAAATGCTCATCAATAACAGCTTTCGCTCTATCCATGCCCAAGGAGAAAGCTATACGGCAGATACGGGGGAGAAGCTGTATATCCTTTGGTGCAGTGATGTTACGGCGATTGTCAATGCCGAAAAAATCAGCACCTATTACGACAAGCTGACCAATATGCCGAATATGTCGGCGTTTGGCATCTTTGCCGAACAGGAACGCACCCGTATGCGGAAAAAAGGAATCGTGCCGGCCTTTGTCTATTTTGATATCCGTGATATGAAGGCCATCAATGAGAAATACGGCTTTTCACGGGGCAACGGCGTGCTGTCGGGTACCGCTTTTGTGCTGAAAGATGTGTTCGAAAACGATGCGATGGCTCGTCTTTCGGACGACCATTTTATTGTTTTGACCAGCAAACGTCATTTGGAACAAAAGATTGAACAGGTCAATGACCAGATTCTCCGCAACCCCATGGGCATTCCCGTGCAGGTGTGTGCCGGTATTTATATTGATGATAAAACAGGCATTGATATTTTTGCGTCCATTGACCGTGCCAGAATTGCCTGTAAGTCCATCAAAGGTGACTATAACCGCAAATATCATGTTTTTGACCGTGATATGTTCACGGAATACCGCCAGCGCCGTCATGTGCTGAACCATTTTGAGGAAGCCCTTGCAAATGGCTGTATTCGTTTGTATTATATGCCGATTGTCCGCACGGTGACCGGCAAAATCTGTGACATGGAAGCCTTGGCCCGCTGGATTGACCCCGAAAAGGGTATGCTGCCGCCGGCACAGTTTATTCCCGTGTTAGAGGATAACCGCCTGATTAAACGCCTTGATTTCTATATGCTGCGAAAAATCTGCGAAAGCCTGTCCAAGCAGAAAAGGTTGAATATGCCGCTGGTGCCGGTGTCTGTCAATATCTCCCGCTCCAATTTTGAGGTGTGCGATGTCTTTGATGAGGTGCTGGCCATTGTGAATGAATATAATATCGCTCATCACCTGCTGACGGTAGAAATCACAGAAAGTGCCTTCATCAAAAATCAGCAGTTCCTGACCAACCAGATTGAACGGTTTCGAGAAGCCGGCTTTAATGTGTGGATGGACGATTTCGGCAGCGAATATTCTTCTCTCAATACACTGCAGGAATATACGTTCGACCTGATCAAGCTGGATATGCGGTTCATGAAGAATTTCAGCCTGACAGGCAAAAACCGCCTGATTCTTTCGGATGTTATCAGCATGATTTCCAAGTTAGGTGTCAGCACCTTGGCCGAAGGGGTGCAGACGAAGGAACAGCTGCGTTTTCTGCGGGATGCCGGCTGTGACAAGGTGCAGGGGTTCCTGTTCGGCAAGCCGATGCCCTGTGAATATTTTTATGATAAAGAGATACTCTATAACGGTTTGAGCTACGATGACACCGCCAAAACAGCGTATTATGATAAGGTATCCACAGCGGGACTGGAGCCGCTGCCGTTAGTAAGCGAATTTAGCGGCGGCTTTGACACCGACCCCATTACGCCGGTAGCCATACTGGAGTTTCATGACAACAAGTGTCGTATTCTCAAAGCCAACAATGCCTATAAAGCCTTTTTGGTGGCCATTGGCGAAAAGCAGGAAGCCATTTTTGATGATTATTATGACTGGTACCGTCAACCCTCCCAGCGGTTTATGGAAGCCGTCAAACGCTGTCTTTCTTCTCACAAAACAGAAGGTGTTTTCAACGTCAACGAAAACGGCCTGATTATTTCCGCCAATGTTTCCTTTGTAGCCTACGACCCCAAATCCGATACCGGTGCCGTCCAAATCATCGTCACCAACGTCGACGGCCTCATCGCCCGTGACTTACCCAAACTCGGCTCCTTCTCCTCCAACCCGTAATGTTGGAGGGCTTTGGGTCTCGCCTGTCGGCTCGGTCAGGGTGCTTCTGCCTACGGCAGAGGTGTCCACTGGACACCCGCATTCCCTCCAAACCTCCCGCCAGAGGCTCTGCTGCTTGACCCCCTAAAGGGGCTAACTTCGTGTCGTCCGCAAGCCTTTGAAAAGGCCCCGCGAAACTTTTGTGTTGATGTTTCGCGATTCTTTCCTCAGCGGCAAGATAATTGCTCCTTGCTCATTTTTTATCATCCACAAGAAAGAGGTGGGTTCTTTGTCAACCGGAAGAAATCCCGATGAAACCGGCTCCATCAGTCTGCTTGGCAGTAACCGTACACAATATGCAAGCGACTATACACCGGAGATATTAGAAGCATTTCCGAATAAGCATCCGGATAATGACTATTTTGTGAAGTTTAACTGTCCGGAGTTTACCAGCTTATGCCCCATTACCGGACAGCCGGATTTTGCCTGTATCTATATTTCGTATATTCCTGACCAACGATTAGTTGAAAGCAAATCACTTAAATTGTATCTGTTCAGCTTCCGCAATCATGGTGATTTTCATGAGGACTGCGTCAATATCATTATGAAAGACCTTATCCGTCTCATGGATCCTAAATATATAGAGGTGACGGGTATCTTCACCCCACGTGGCGGTATCAGCATCTATCCATACGCC
>CADCOZ010000232.1 GCA_902803125.1 uncultured Ruminococcus sp. | reverse complement strand
GAAGTACTTACTAATTCAAAAAGTCAAAACAAAAAAGAAGAAGAGACCCTGCATTGTGAGCGATACACTCACATTACAAGGTCTCTTAATTTTTTCCTTTATTATCTTGCTAAGACTATTTTTGGTGCCCCGAAAAAGGGTGAGGAACCACGCCGGGGGACAATAAAAGTTATTCCCATTCCACCGTAGCGGGAGGCTTGGAAGTAATATCATACACCACGCGGTTGATGTGGCCAACCTCATTAACAATGCGGTTAGAGATTTTTTCCAGCACATCATAGGGGACTCTTGCCCAATCGGCTGTCATAAAATCATCGGTAGTTACCGCACGAAGGGCAATCGTATTTTCATAGGTACGGCCATCGCCCATCACACCGACACTTTTTACATCGGTCAGAACAGCAAAGTATTGATCCACACACTTGTCCAGACCGTTGTTGATAAATTCTTCCCGCATAATGGCATCGGCCTGCTGTAAAACAGCCACCCTTTCAGGGGTAATCTCGCCCATAATGCGAATGGCTAAACCGGGACCGGGGAATGGCTGACGGTATACCAAATAATCCGGCAGTCCTAACACCAGACCGGCCTGACGCACTTCGTCCTTGAATAAATCCCGCAGGGGTTCAATGATACCCGCAAAACCAATATCCTTGGGCAGACCGCCGACATTATGGTGACTTTTGATAACAGCGGCCTCACCGGTGCCGCTCTCCACAACATCCGGATAAATCGTTCCCTGACAAAGATAGTCTATCTTCCCTAACTTGGCAGATTCCTCTTCAAAAACACGAATGAACTCTTCACCGATGATTTTCCGCTTCTGTTCCGGTTCGGTCACACCAGCCAAGCGGGTTAAAAATCGTTCCTGTGCATTGACACGAATCAGGTTCATATCGAACTGCTTGCGGAACACACTCTCCACTTGGTCGCCTTCATCTTTCCGCAAAAGACCGTGATCCACAAAGATACAGGTAAGCTGTTGTCCAACGGCTTTATGCACCAGGACAGCGGCCACTGATGAATCGACACCGCCCGATAAGGCACACAGCACTTTCTTTTTGCCGATTTTCTTTTTCAGTTCCTGCACCGTGTCGTCCACAAAGGAATCCATCTGCCATACGGCCGTACAGCCGCAGGCATTATAGAGGTAGTTCCGCAGGAACAGCATACCTTCTTCGGTGTGCTGTACTTCGGGGTGGAACTGAACAGCAAAGAAACGGCGTTTGATATCCTCCATCGCCACGACCGGACAGTTTTCCGATAACGCCGTTACTTTGAACCCGTAGGGAATCTTCTCGATGCGGTCGGTGTGACTCATCCAGCAAACGGACTTGCTTTTAGCGGCGTGGAAAATCAGCGAAGACGTGTTGCATTCCATTTCTGTTTTGCCAAATTCCTTGGTATCGCCCTTCACCACCTTGCCGCCCAGCATCTGAGCCATCAGCTGTGCGCCGTAGCAGATACCGAGTACCGGAATGCCCAGTGTAAAGAGTTTCGGGTCACATTTGGGCGCATTTTCCTCATAGGTGCTGTTGGGTCCTCCCGTGAAAATGATGCCCAAATAGCCGCCCGCCTGAATTTCTTCTGCGGTCATGGTATAGGGTTTCAGTTCACAGTAAACATGGCATTCACGCACACGGCGGGCTATCAGCTGGCTGTACTGTCCGCCAAAATCCAAAATCAAAATCGGTTCATTCTTCCTATCCATACAACTTCCTCCTGCCTTATTCCACCGTGACAGACTTGGCTAAATTGCGGGGCTTATCAATATCACAGCCCTTGAGTGCCGCAACATAATAGGCAAACAACTGGAGCGGCACAACCGCCAGCGAAGGCAGCATCATATCACAGGTCTGCGGAATGAAAACGGTGCTTTGTGCCACGCTTTTCAGCTCTTGATGCTTCTCTGTTGTCAGGCACAGCACATACGCACCTCTGGCCTGCACTTCCTGGATATTGCTGACAATCTTGCCGATCAGCTCCTCATGGGTAGCCAAAGCAATCACCAAGGTGCCGTTTTCAATCAGCGAAATGGTGCCGTGCTTCAATTCCCCCGCCGCATAGGCTTCAGAGTGAATATAGGAAATCTCCTTCAGCTTCAGGGAACCCTCCAGTGACAGGGCATAGTCGATATTGCGTCCGATGAAAAACACATCGCCGGCATGGAACAGCTGAGATGCTAAATACTGCATCTGTTCGCTGTTGTCCAGAATCTGCTGAATCTTATCGGGAATCATCTGTAACTCCCGCAGATAGCATTTGTATTCAGTATCGCTGATTTTGCCCAACAGGTCACCAAAGTAGATGGCCATTAGATAGATGACCGCTAACTGGGTGCTGTAGGCCTTGGTAGTAGCCACGGCAATTTCGGGACCCGCTAATGTATAAATCACATCGTGTGCTTCCTTGGCAATCGCACTGCCCAGCACGTTCACAATAGCAATCACATGGGAGCCTCTGCGTTTGGCTTCCTTCATCGCTTCTTTGGTATCGGCGGTTTCGCCCGACTGACTGATAACAATGGTCAGGGTTTTATCGTCCACAATGGGGTCACGGTAGCGGAATTCCGAGGCCAAATCTGCCTCTACGGGTATCCGCAGCACCTTTTCAAACACATACTTAGCCACCACGCCGACATGATACGCCGACCCGCAGGCTAAAATATTGATTTTCCGGAAGGAACGAATCTGTTCGGCGGTCAGGTGAATCTCATCCAGAACAACCCTTCCGTCCTGTATATGCGGATGGAGCGTATCCCGCAGGGCTTTGGGCTGTTCCATAATCTCCTTGAACATGAAGTGTTCATAGCCGCCCTTTTCGGCCGCATCCACATCCCATTCGATGTGTTCCGGTTCCTTGTGTACAGGTTCCTTGTCTAAATTGTAAATCTGCACGCCGTCACGGCGAATTACGGCGATTTCGTCATTCTCCAAACGGTAAATCGTTCTTGTTTTGGAAAGAATCGCAGGGATATCCGAAGCGATATAGTTTTCGCCGTTTCCCAAGCCGATAATCAGCGGGCTTTCTTTGCGGACAGCAATAATCTCATCGGGATTGTCACGGCTGAGAACGCCGAGGGCATAGGAGCCGTCCAGCTTGGACAGCACTTTGATGACGGTATCCATCAAACTGCCCTGATAATAGTACTCAAACAGCTGAGCGATAACCTCTGTATCGGTATTGGACTGAAACACCATACCCTTTTCGGTCAGTTTTTCTTTCAAAATCAGATAGTTTTCGATAATGCCGTTATGCACCACGGCAAACCGTCCGGACGTACTCAGGTGCGGATGGGCATTCACATCGGAAGGTTCTCCGTGGGTGGCCCATCTTGTGTGACCGATGCCGATCGTACCATGCAGGTTTTTGCCGTCATCGGTCAGTGTTTTTAATTCTTTCAGCTTTCCCTTAGCTTTTTTCACCACCAATTCGCCGTTATCATTCAGACACAGACCGGCCGAGTCATATCCCCGATATTCCAGTTTTTCCAGACCGCTGAGCAGAAACGGTGCGGCCTGTTCCTCACCGATATATCCGACTATACCACACATATGCTTCGCCTCCTGCATTATCGGTAAATAATGTCCTCTCTCTTGGGACCGTTGGAAATCATGGTAAAGGGAACGCCCACCGCTTTTTCGGCAAATTCAATATAGCGGCGGCAGTTTTCGGGCAGTTCTTCATAGGTTCTGATACCGCGGATATCGCATTTCCAGCCGGGCAGCACTTCGAGAATCGGCTTGGCTCTCTTCAGCTTGGTGGTAGACGGGAAGTAATCGATCCGCTGACCGTCCAGTTCATACGCCACGCAAACGGGAATCTCATCGAGGTAGCCCAGCGCATCCAGTACCGTAAAGGCCACCTGTGTGGCACCCTGTACTTTACAGCCGTAGCGGGTAGCAACTAAATCCAGCCAGCCCATTCTTCTCGGACGGCCGGTGGTAGCACCGTATTCGCCGCCGTCGCCGCCTCTTCTTCTCAGCTCATCGGCTTCTTCGCCAAAGATTTCGCTGACAAACTCACCGGCTCCTACGGAACTGGAATACGCCTTGACTACGGTAATAATATCCTGAATGGCATAGGGCGGAATGCCGCCGGCCCCAACAGCACCATAACCGGCAATCGTATTGGACGAGGTCACCATCGGATAGATACCGAAATCGGTATCCTTCAGGGAACCCAGCTGACCTTCCAGCAGGATTTCCTTTCCCTGCATCACAGCATCATGCACAATGTCAAAGGTGCCTGCCACATAGGGGGCCAAGGCCTCCCGATACTCCATCAGCTTGGCAAACATTTCCTCCACGCTGATAGGCGTTTTGTGATACACATTTTCCACAATCGCATTTTTCACTTCTAAAATCCGCTCTAATTTCTCTCTCAGACCGGCTTCATCGTCATACAGTTCATTGACCTGAAAGCCGATTTTCGAGAACTTATCGGAATAGAACGGTGCAATACCGGACTTGGTGGAGCCAAAGCTCTTGCCGCCAAGCCGTTCTTCTTCATAGCAGTCAAACAGCTTATGATAGAGCATCACGATTTGTGCTCTGTCCGAAACGAAGATAGTCGGT
>CADCOZ010000231.1 GCA_902803125.1 uncultured Ruminococcus sp. | reverse complement strand
TGGGTTTCGTAACTGCGAAAACCGGATTCTATCCACAGATAAATCCCGTCATAAGCGGCGGCGTTGATCATCTCGTTGGCGGCCTGATACGTTTCATCTGTCAGACCGTAACCGTAATAGGACGGCAGAGCATAAGTTTTATTCGCAATCAGGGTGCCGTCAATATAAGTAACGCCGTCAATAACCTCAATGGTTTTCAGCGGGGCTTTTTTGGTGCTGTACCAATCCGAAAAGACCTTTTCACCGTTGACAAGGCGATAGGTGCAGGTGCGCACATAATAATCCGTGTTTTGCGTCAGGTTATCAAATGTCATAAAACAATTGTCTGTCTGCTGGGTGACCGTGCGTTCCGGCAGAAATCCGATGACATCGGAACATTGTATCAGATAGCCGTCTGCACCGTCCTGCGGTGACCACCAGAGGGATACAGATGAAATGGTGGTATGTATCGACAAAAAGTTATTGAGGGAGGATTCCGGCTGTTCGGGCATTTCGGAGATGTCAGCAAAGGATTCCTCTGACGGTTCCGAAGGAGTTTCCGGTTCGGCAGAAGATACGGGTTCCTCCGGTTCTGATACGGGAACTTCCGGTTCCGAGGTTTCTTCTTCGGATGCGGTCGGGGTGCTTTCCGCTGAAACGGAAGCCGATTCGGAAGTTTCTTCCGGTGGTTCACTGCTTTCGGCGGGTTCGGCGGGTTCGGAAGATGCGATGCTTTCGCTTGTGTCAGAAGAGGCCGCAGGAGCTGAGGAACTTTCCTTTGTGTCGGAAACCGTGCTGTCGGGTTTTGAGGAAACAGCCGGTGCTGATGTGGTGTCAGACGATGCGGGGGTGCTGATGGTTGTGACCGTGCTGTCGGAGGAGAGCGGTTCTTCCGGCGGCACCGTGTTTTGACAGGCGGCCGCTGTCAGGCACAGCAGAGCAGATAGTATAACAAGAATGGCTTTTTTCATATGAACGATTCCTTCCGCAAAAAAATAAAGAAGTTGACAGATTTGTTCAGCCGCCGCCAAAACAGGCGGACGACTCCGGCACAAATCTGCTGAAACAACAGCTATTATTTTACGCTTAAAAAGCTGTGAAGTCAATCGTTTTGACAAGACAGTGTTTGTGAATTTAATGTATCTAACGGGAAAGAGAACGGTGCCGTTTGTGCAGGATATGTTTGGGCAGGGACATTTCTTCATAACGCACCTTGCCCGACAGCAGCAGCAGAGCGGCGAGGTTTGGAATCGCCATCAGGGCGTTGAGGGTATCGGACAGTTCCCACACCAGCGACAGCTCCATCACACAACCGATATAGGTGACAGCGGCATAAATCAGGCGGTAAACCTTGATATATTTGCCGCCGGTCAGGTAGCCAAGGCACTGTTCGCCATAATATGACCAAGAAATGAGCGTCCCGAAAGCGAACAGGATAATCGACAGCGACATAAACACATGACCGAACGGCCCCAATACGGACGAAAGGGCATAGGTACTCAGGGCGATGCCGTCCAAGGTGGGGTTGGCTGTTCCGCAGGTCAGAAGGCACAGAGCCATCAGCGTACAAAGCACAATGGTGTCGATAAACACCTGAAACACGCCCCACATTCCCTGACGGTAAGGGTCATCGGTTTCGGCCGCCGCATGAACAATTGGCGAGGTGCCAAGACCGGCTTCGTTCGAGAAAACACCCCGTGAAACGCCATACTTGATGGCTCGGCTCATGCCGTAGCCCATGAAGCCGCCGGCGACACCCTGAATGTCAAAGGCTTCTGTCAGGATACGTCCGAAGGCGTTCGGCAGTTCCCGAACATGAAAGCCGATGACCGCCAGAACGCCCAGTATAAACAGGCCGGTCATGGCGGGAACTAACTTTTCCGTGAATTTGGCAATACGCTGAATGCCGCCGAAAATAATAAAGCCCACCAGAACGGACAGTATCACGCCGCTGATTTCGACCGGTACGCCGAAACCGTTGCGTAACGCTCCGGCTACGGAGTTGCCCTGTGTCAGATTGCCCATGCCGAGCGATGATAGGGTACAAATCACCGCAAACACCACTGCCAGCCATTTACACCCAAGCCCCTTTTCGATATAATACATGGGACCGCCGGCATAGTGACCGTTTTTGCGTATGCGGTATTTCACGCCGAGGACATTTTCGGCCAAGACCGTTGCCATGCCGAACAAGGCGGCCACCCACATCCAAAACACCGCCCCCGCACCGCCCAAGGCAATCGCATTGGCCACGCCGACAATATTGCCCGTGCCGACAGACCCCGCCAAGGCCGTGGACATCGCCTGCAAAGGAGAAATACCCGAACGGCTGTGCCGGTTTTTGGACGGGTGAAACAGCGACAGAAAGGTGGCCTTCCACCAAGTGCCGAAATGCAAAAGCTGAAAGCCCCGCAGTTTGATGGTATAGAAAAAGCCAACGCCGATGAGCAGGAGCAGCATATACGGCCCCCAGAGAATGGCGTTGACTTGTGCGTTAATGGTGCGAAGTTCTTCCATGCCGACACTCCCTTCCTATTCTACAGGATATGCAGGAGGGGGGAGGATTAAAACCAAGGAGGGGCATCAGCTAAGAGCCTGTTTAGTATCTGTGCGTCCGATGCAGGCGGCGGTGATTTTTGGCAAATCTCTTTGCAATCCCTTGCTAATCCCGTCGGATTATGGTATAATACATAAAAATAATCCGAATCGGAGGTTTTTATCATGCCAAAGTGGTTAAAAGATGCTGTGTTTTATGAAATCTATCCGCAGACCTTCTGCGACAGCAACGGGGACGGTATCGGTGATATTAACGGTATCATTTCCAAGCTGGATTACGTCAAAAGTCTTGGCTGTAATGCCGTCTGGCTCAATCCGGTGTATGATTCGCCGTTTATGGATGCGGGCTATGATGTCAGAAACTACTATAAGGTGGCTGAACGTTACGGCACCAATGAGGACTTGAAACGGCTGTTTAAGCTGGCACATGAAAAGGGTATCCGCATTTTGCTGGATCTGGTGCCGGGACATACGTCCGATCAGAATGAATGGTTTCTCCAAAGCAAGCAGGCTGAACCGAACGCCTTCAGTGGCCGCTATGTCTGGACAGACTGTGTGTGGGAGGCACCGCCGCAGTACCGCTTGATGTGCGGCATTACACCCCGTGACGGCAACTATCTGGTCAATTACTTCAGCTCTCAGCCGGCTTTGAATTACGGCTTCAATAACATCACGCACCCCGCTTGGCAGAAGAAGCCCTCTGACCCCGACTGTATCGCCACCCGTGAAGCCCTCAAGGACATTATGCGGTTCTGGCTGAGAATGGGCTGTGACGGGTTCCGGGTGGATATGGCGGATTCACTGGTCAAGGGGGAGGACGGCGAAAAGCCCGAAACCTGTAAGATTTGGCGAAACATCCGTGAAATGCTCGATAAGGAATTTCCCGAAGCGGCGATTATTTCCGAGTGGTGCAACCCGAAGGTATCCATCGGAGCAGGCTTCCATAGTGATTTCTATCTCGACCATGACAATAACGGTTACCGTCGTCTGTTCCGTGACAAGAACTATCAGACCGGCGAATGCAAAGCCATTTTCGGCAAGGACGGAAAGGGCGATATTACCCAGTTCTTAGAGGAATATTTAGACGACCTTGACGGTACCAAGGGGAAGGGCTATATCAGCTTTATCACCTGCAACCATGATACGCCCCGCATGACCCGTTTGTTTACCCTTGAGGAAGCAAAGATAGCGTACAGCTTTGTGTTCCTGATGCCGGGTGTACCGTTTTTATACTATGGGGATGAAATCGGTATGCCGTACCGTGAAGGCCTGAACAGCAAGGAAGGCGGCTACAGCCGTACCGGTACCCGTACCCCGATGCAGTGGGACAGCAGTCCGAACTGCGGGTTCTCGGCGGCTCCGGCGGAAGAGCTGTATTTGCCGGTGGATACGTCCGACAACGCCGTGACCGTGGAGAAGTGTGAACATGACCCGAACTCTATCCTCAATACCCTGCGGCAGGTCATTGACCTGCGTCACAGCCATAAGGATTTGCAGGCCGATGGCGATTTTGAAGTTGTCTATGCCAAAGCAAAGCAGTATCCGTTTATCTTCAAAAGAGGACAGTTTCTGATTGCTGTCAATCCCACGGCCAAGGAACAGTCGGCTCCGTTTGATTTTGAGGCCGAAACCGTTTTTGCCATCGGAAAGGCTTCTGTCAGCGGCAAGAAGTATGTGATGGAACCGCAGTCTTTGACGGTTTTAAGAATGAATACTTGATTTTATCGAAAAATGGTGTTATGCTATGACAAGTGTAACACCAATTTTTTTAAGCCTGTTTACTTAAAAACGCAACGCAGATGATCTGTTTCCGGTTTATCATAGTGAAGGCTAATAAATTCGTATTTTATAAAACCTTTGGAGGAACTCAATTGTAAACAGGCTCTTATCAAGAAGGAGTGGTCGGTGTGTTGAATTTTGAAAACAGAACGGTCAGCGGCCGAAACGGCGGTATCAGGCGAAAGTTCCTTTCGTTGGCGGCGGTACTGCTGATAGTCTTGTCGGCGGTGGTGCCATTGACAGCCGTGCAGGCGGCGGCTGTCACAGAAACAGCGGAAGCCGAAGAAACGGTATTCGAATTTGCGGAAAAAAAGGTTACGATGGCGGTCGGACACCGCATGGATTTGACCCTGAATGCATCGCCTGTCTACAAGAAGATTATCTATAAGTCGAGCAAGCCGGACATCATTTCTGTGGACAGCAAAGGCAAACTGACCGCCCTGCAAAGGGGTGTGGCCACGATTACGGCCAAGGTCAATAACCAGATTTACACCCGCTGTACAGTAGAAGCGATTGTGCCGGTGGAATCGGTAACACTGACGCAGGCGGTGATTACCCTGTCGCCCGGACAGACCTATCGTTTGCGGGCAAAGGTACTGCCGGAAGATGCGACCTATAAGAAATTTGAGTGGTTCTCACAGTCGCCGAGTGTAGCCACGATTGAAAGCGGCACGGTTACGGCGGTATCAAAGGGCATGACAATGGTGTATGCCAAGACCAAAGAGGGTGTCTGCGGCTACTGCGTGGTACAGGTCAAGACCATGCCCGAAAAAGTGACGCTGGAGGAGGATAACCCGCTGACCTTGACACAAGGGGAAACCCATCAGCTGAAAGCCTCTATCTGGCCGGTCAATGCAGATAACAAGTCCCTGACGTGGAAAACCAGCAACAGCAGTATTGTGTCGGTGGATACCAACGGAAAAATAACGGCTGTCGGCACCGGTCGGGCGACTATTAAGGCGGTGACGGTCAACAAGAAAACCGCCTTGCTGACGGTGCAGGTCTATCCGAAGATAGCGTCCATTACCTTATCGGAAAAGGAAGCGGTACTCGGCTGCGGTGAACGCATGGCACTCAAGGCCATTATCCAGCCGGCCAATGTGCTGGACAATACCGTTACATGGACAAGCAGTCGTCCGGAGGTGGCCACGATTGGACAGGGACTTGTCTATAGCAAGGCCGTTGGTACAACCGTTATTACCGCCACAGCCGCCGACGGGCAGAAGGCTTCCTGCACTATTACGGTGAAAAACTCTCCTTCCTATGTCAAGCTGGAGCCGTCAGAAGTGGCTATTGGTGTAGGGGAAAGCTATAAGCTGAAAACAACCTTGCCGGCAGAATCCGCTTCCCGTGCTATCGGTTATTTCTCCGATGACCCCGATATCTGCGATGTGGCGCAGGACGGAACGATTATCGGCAAGGGTGTCGGCGTTACCACGATTACAGTCAGAATTTTCAGTGGCCGTTCTGCCTCCGTGAAGGTCTGGGTCAAGGCGGCACCTACAGCCATTACACTGGACGATTATCAGCTGTCGATGAATGTCGGTGATGTCAAGCGGCTGAATACGCATATTGACGGACAACACGCTTCCCGTCAGCGGCGGTTTGTATCGAGTAACAGTGCGGTGGCTTCTGTGGATGCCAGCGGCAATATTACCGCCAAAGGTACAGGAACAGCCGTGATTACGGTTTATACTTACAATAACGTGAAAGCGCAGTGTGTCGTGACCGTCAAAAACCTTCAGGAGACCGTGGACTTCAAAACATCTGTGGTGTCCCTGCTTGTGGGAGAAACCGAACAGCTTGAAGCGGTGGTGACCAATCCGTCCGCAGGTACTTCACTGACTTACCGCAGTGACGATACCGCTGTCTGTACCGTGGACAGCAAGGGATTGGTCAAAGGTGTCGGTGCAGGCTCCACAACCGTTCGTGTCACCACTGCCAGCGGCAAAACGGCGGTTTGTACTGTCAAGGTAGCCAAAAAAACAACGGCTGTCTACTGCTATGTCAAGAAAAAGGCGATGTGTCCCGGACAGAGTTTTCAGCTCCAGTATTATTTCAAGTCCGATGAAACGCCGGTCAGTGTAACCTATACTTCCACCAATTCGGCAGTGGCCACGGTCAGCACCGGCGGTCAGGTCAAGGCTGTCAGTGTAGGCAAGGCCTATATTACCGTCACGGCTTACGGCGGTGCCAAGGCAGTTTGTGAAATCACGGTAACGAATGATACTGCTGTTCTGCGGCAGGATCTGAGCAATAATGTTCCGCTGAACACCCACTTTACGGCGATTTCGCAGAATCCCGAACTCCCGACCGGCTGTGAGATTACCGCCTTGACGATGGTGCTGAATTACTACGGCTATCCTGTCAAGAAGGAAGTCATGGCAGATAAATATCTGGACAAAGGTTATGCATGGCTGACCGATTTCCGTGTAGCGTTTGCCGGCGATCCGTTTGATGAATATTCCTATGGCTGTTATGCCCCGGTCATCGTGAAAGCGGCCAATAAATATCTCGTGGAACAAAATTCTTCCCTGCGGGCTACCGAGCTGAAGGAGATGGACTTTGACGACCTGTTTAACTTCACCAAGCAGGGGATTCCGGTGTTAGTCTGGACAACCCTTGACCTTTTGCCGGGCTATTATACTTCCTCGTGGGTAGCCGACAACGGTGAAACCGTGACATGGTACACGAATGAGCATTGTATGGTGCTGTTGGGCGATGGCGGCAGCACCGTTTATGTGGCTGACCCCACCCGCGGCAATATTGCCGCCTATGATAAGGATTTGTTCCGCACCCGCTATCAGGAACTCTTCTCTCAGGCCGTTGTTATTCAGTAACCGGCAGTTACTTGGGGGAGTCTCGCCTGTCGGCTCGGTCAGGGCGCTTTGGCCTTGCGGCCAAGGTGTCCACCGGACACCCGCGCTCCCCTTTTC
>CADCOZ010000230.1 GCA_902803125.1 uncultured Ruminococcus sp. | reverse complement strand
TTGATGCCGTGTTCCTGAATGAGGCGAACGGTTTCGGGGACTTTGGGATTCTTGGCACAGACATTCTGCACCCGATTAAAATCCGTGCGGTAAAAGTCATCAAATTCTGATTTGTAACGCAGAACATCTTCTCCCAAATCCTGTGCAAAGCTGTTCCAAAAGACCGTTTCATTGGTGCGGGAACCGTCATTCTGCATCATTCGTTTCGTGCCGTGCCAAACGGCTTTGGTCAGGGCTTCCGGCGTATAGCCGAGCGGACAAATACGCTTGCTCAGTTCTGTAAAGTAGGCTTTGACAAACACATCCTGCTCCATCGGCAGAAGGGTTCCGTCTAAATCAAATAATACATAGGTTAACATCCATATTCTCCTTTTCCTTTTTTCTTGATTATAACATATCAAATGTTTTTTTTCAATGACCGCAGGAAAGGGTGTTATTTTTTTGTGTCGGCGGCCATTTTGTTCAATAAGGTTACTATTGTTCTATATTATCGCAAATAAAGCACAAAAGTACTAACTGTTTTGCCTTTGGATGTGATACAATAGACAGTGAACGATGTAAGAGCAGAATAGCCCGTTTTACTGTCTGGTCTGAACAGCAGAATGCAGAAGATACAATGCGGAAGGTTCGTATCCATTTTTGGAGATTTTTTACGCACTGGCCGCAGGGAAAAAACTGCTGAAATATCAACACAAAAGTTTTTCGCAAGATTTTCAAAGGCTTGCGGGCGACACAAAGTTAGTCCCTTTAGGGAGTCCGGGGGTCAGGCCTCTGGTGGGAGGTTTGGAGGGCAGCGCTCTCCAACATTCAAGAGAAGGAGAAATGGTATCATGGAGATTATTGTTGTTGGGTGTGGGAAAATCGGAGAAACGATTTTGGCTGATTTGGTGCAGGAAGGACATGATGTGGTGGCGATTGATAATGACCCGGAGGTTACGGGGCAGATTAACAATATCTACGATGTTATGACGGTGTGCGGCAACGGTACGGACTGCAACACGCTGAAGGAAGCTCGTGTGGATCGGGCAGAACTGTTTATTGCGGCCACCTCTTCGGATGAACTGAATATGCTCAGCTGCTATATCGCCAAACGTATGGGGGCGAAAAATACTATTGCCCGTATTCGCAATCCGGAATATAACATGGAAAGCCTTGGCTTCCTGAAAGAACAACTGGATCTGTCAATGGCCATCAATCCCGATATGCTGGCGGCAAGAGAAATGTTCAATATCTTGAAACTGCCGTCAGCCGTTAAAATCGAAACATTCTCGGCTCGTAATTTTGAAATCATTGAACTGATTCTGCGGGAAGGTTCGGCACTGACCGGCGTGAAACTGATGGATCTGCGGAACAAGTACAAAGCGAAATTTTTGATTTGCGTGGTGCGGCGTGGGGACGATGTGTATATTCCGGACGGCAACTTTGTTTTGCGGCCGGGGGATAAAATCGGTCTGACTGCGGAACCTTCAGAGATACAAAAACTCATGCGGTCCGTCGGCATTGACAAGAAACAGGCTAAGAACGTGATGATTCTCGGCGGGGGACGGATTGCCTTCTATTTGGCAAAAATGCTGACGATGTCCGGCAACGGTGTTAAAATCATCGAAATTGACCCGCAAAGGTGCAAGCTTCTCTGGGATGCTTTGCCGAAGGCCACCATTATCGGCGGCGATGGGGCTCAGCAGGAACTGCTTCTGGAAGAAGGACTGGATTCTGTAGATGCTTTCGTGTCTTTGACCGGTATGGATGAGGAAAATATCCTCATTTCCATTTTTGCTTCCACGCACAATGTGCCAACCGTGATTACCAAGGTGAACCGCAACGAGTTGGCGGGTATGGCGGCCAAATTAGGACTGGACTGCGTGATTTCTCCCAAAGATATTATGTCGGATGTGCTGGTGCAGTATGCCAGAGCGTTGGAAAACTCTAAAGGCAGTCATGTGGAAACGATGTATAATATCATGGACGGCAAGGCGGAAGTGCTGGAATTTAATGTCAGTCAGGACTTTCGTTACCAGAATATCCCGATTAAAGATTTACGGCTGCGCGGCGGGATTCTGATTGCCGGCATTATCCGCAACAGGACCGCTATTATCCCGTCCGGCACCGATGTCATTCTGCCGCATGATAAGGTTATTATCCTGACCGAAAATCAGCGTTTGAATGAATTGAGCGATATTATCAAATAAAGAAAGGGTACTGTCATGAACCGCAGAATGATTATTTATATGGTCGGCAGCATTATCCTGCTGGAAGCTGTTGTGCTGATGCTGCCAACCATCGTGGCTTTGTGCTATCAGGAATTGAACGGCGTTTTTGCGTTTTCTTTAACGATCATTATAGCCTCTGTAACGGGCTTGGTGATGAGGCTGGTGGCCAAACCGCACAGTCGGGTGATTTATGCCAGAGAAGGGTTTATTATTGTCACGTTTGCATGGCTTTTTCTGTCACTGTTGGGCTGTCTGCCTTTTTTGATCAGTCAGGAAATTCCTAATTTTTTCGATGCCTTTTTTGAAACGGTCAGCGGCTTTACGACTACCGGCGCGTCCATTCTGCGGGAAGTGGAAAGCATGAGCTATGGTATGCTCTTTTGGCGGAGCTTTACGCACTGGCTGGGCGGCATGGGTGTGCTGGTGCTGATTATGGCAATTCTGCCGTCCGATTCGGGACGTTCCATTCATATTCTGCGGGCAGAAATGGCGGGGCCGGTGGTAGGCAAAATTGTTCCCAAAATCAAAGAAACGGCACGCATTCTGTATTATCTCTACTTTGCTCTGACATTTTTGGAATTTGTTTTCCTGCTGTTGGGTCAAATGCCGCTGTTCGATGCGGCGGTTCACGCCCTCGGCACAGCCGGCACAGGCGGTTTCGGCATTCATTCCGATTCCATCGCCAGTTACAGCCCCTATATTCAGTGGGTCATTACGGTCTTTATGGTGCTGTTCGGCGTGAACTTCAACCTGTTCTACTTCCTTTTGCTCCGAAAATTCAAAACCGTTTTCGGCAATCGGGAACTGTGGTTCTATTTAGGTATCCTGCTGGTGGCATCAGGTATCATCACCTACAGCATTTACCCGATTTATAACAACTTTGGCGATTCCGTTCGTCATTCATGCTTTCAGGTGGCGTCCATTGTGTCCACTGCGGGTTTCTCGACCGCCGATTTCAACCTGTGGCCGGATTTAGCCAAAGGCGTGATTTTTATCCTGATGTTCTTGGGCGGCTGTGCGGGTTCAACAGCGGGCGGTCTGAAGCTGTCCAGAGTCATTATCATGCTGAAAGCCATTCAGAAAGATATCCGTCACTTACTGCATCCCCGTTCGGTGGCGGCGGTAAAGTTTGAAGGCAAAACACTGGACGATGAAACCATGCACGGTGTTACCACTTATTTTGCCCTGTATATCGTGCTGATTGCCGCCACGTTCCTGCTGTTGTCGTTCGAACCGTCCTTTGATGTGCAATCGAACCTGACGGCTTCTGTCACCTGCTGTAATAACGTAGGCCCCGGTTTCGGATTGGTGGGACCCATGGAAGGCTTTGGCGGCTATTCGTGGTTCTCCAAACTGGTGCTGACCTTTGCGATGCTGTTCGGGCGACTGGAAATCTACCCTGTCCTGCTGGCGTTCTACCCCAGAACATGGACAAAGAAATAAGCATATGAAGGAAAACAACACTATGAGCAAACTGACCGATATCAACTATGTCAAAGGCGTTCTCAGCCGGCACGGCTTCACGTTCTCCAAAGCATTGGGACAGAATTTTCTGGTCAATCCGTCTGTTTGTCCGAAAATGGCGGCTCTTTGCGGAGCGGGAACACACACGGGCGTGATTGAAATTGGCCCCGGTGCCGGTGTACTGACGCATGAATTAGCACTTTTGGCTGATAAAGTGGTGGCGGTAGAGCTGGACAAGCGGCTGTTGCCGGTACTTTCGGAAACCTTAGCGGAGCATGACAACGTGAAGGTACGGTGTGCCGATGCGATGAAGCTGGACTTTCATCAGCTGATACGGGAAGAATTTCCCGATGAAGAGGTTGTCATCTGTGCCAACCTGCCGTATTATATTACCTCGCCGCTGTTAATGCGGCTGTTAGAGGAGCGTCTGCCGGTGAAAGCCATCACCGTAATGGTGCAGAAGGAAGCCGCCGACAGAATATGTGCAGCGCCCGGCACCCGTGCATCGGGTGCCATCAGTGCGGCGGTACATTATTATTGTGAGCCGGAACAGCTGTTCAAGGTATCGGCGGGCAGTTTTTTACCGGCTCCCAAAGTAGATTCGGCAGTTATCCGCTTGAATATATTAAAAGAGCCGCCCATACAGGCGGCTGACGAGCGATTATTTTTCAAAGTAGTCAAAGCGGCCTTCCTCCAACGCCGCAAAACGCTGAGCAATTCTCTCAGTGCCGGCCTGTCTATTCCCAAAGCGACCATCACCGCCTGTCTGTCAGCGGCCGGCATCTCCGACAAAGCCCGTGCCGAAGAAATGACCATGTCCCAATTCGCCGCCATCACTGCGGAAATTGGCAATTGGAGTGCTTTGCTCTCCAAACCAGAAGTAATGAATAATGAATAATGAATAACGAATAATGAATAATGTTGATATAGGTCAAGTCAGCGAATTTTGAAAGGGGGGTTGGGGGAAAACTTTTTTTCGCCAGAAAAAGTTTTCCCCCAAGTGGCTGACGGACGGTTTTTAGCGGTTTATAGTGCTGGGGCGTTTCAAGCGGAAAATCGGCTGACCCTTTTCGAAGAGCATTTGCTCCAGTTTGTAAGCAAGAATAGCGAATACCACCCCAAAGACAGCCCCCATCAGGACATCTGTCGGGAAATGGACGTATAAATACAGACGGGAGAAGCCCATCAGGAACGCAAAGGCATAAGCGGCCAGTCCGACCCACTTGTTATAGATGAACAAGATGGTGGCGGCTCCGAAAGCAAACGCTGTATGGCCTGAAGGGAAAGAAGCATCAAACGGCGTACTGACCAACATCTGGACGGTATCGTTCAAAACGCACGGACGCAGTCGGTTGACAATCGGTTTAATAATCCCGTTGATAGCCACTAAATCAAACAGCAGATAACAGGTCAAACTTCTGCCCAACGGCCGTGTTTTTTTGATGCACAGGCACACAACCGCCAGTATCACCCAAATCAGCGACAGCTTTCCCATGAAAGATACCACCGGCATGAGTTTGTCCAAAAAGTCATTTCGACAATACCACTGAATATAGTTCAGTACCGTAAATTCCCAATCCATTAAAAAGTACCTCCTAATCGTTAATCCTTGTCTATTATATCAAATTCTATTCCAAAATACAATGACTTATCCTCATTCTTTTGCCGAACTTTGAGATGAACATCTGCTCGCCGGCAAAAGGTTTCCCCCAAGGGGACTGACGGATAAAAGAAACCAACAGAAAGGTTGTGACAGATAATGAAGGAGAATATTTGCAGTATACCGATCAATGATGTGTTTTGGCCGAAGGACGGGTGTCCGATGTGCCGAATGCGGGATATGCTGGAACAGCGGAAGGCAGAATATGTTACCGGAGCGGCCATGATGGAGCCGAATGTGCGTGTGAAAACCAATGAACAGGGTTTTTGCTACCGTCACTTTGCGATGATGGTACAGCAGGGAAAACGGCTGTCGAATGCCCTGATATTAGAAAGCCATTTACAGCAGATTTCCGAAACCCTTGTGCCGCCGGAACCAAAGGCCAAACCCGATAAAAAACGCATGGCGGCTCTGGAAGCCCTGCTGAACGACTGCTTTATCTGTCGGGATATTAAAGAAAACATGGAAAATATGGTGCGGATCGTCCATGCTATGTGGCTGAGTGAACCGGAATTTCGCCAGCTGTATCACGAACAGCCCTATATCTGTCTGGAACATTTCTATCTGCTGATGACGGTTGACCAAAAAGGACTGGGCAAACAATTGCAGGCGTTCTATGAAGAAACCTCCAAATTGACGGGCGGCTATGTGATAACGCTGAAAAATGAGGTTTCGCATTTTTGCCGTATGTTTGACTACCGCAGTGCGGGAATGTCATGGGGCAATTCCAGAAATGCCATTGAACGTGCGGTGGAGTTTCTGACGGGCGATAAACTGCCGGTGCAGGATCTGCCGGAGGATTTTGAAGAAGAAACATCTGAATAAGCATACAATAACGCTATACGGGAGGCTCTGACCATGAATATTACAATTTTGGGCTGTGGACGATGGGGTTCGTTTATCGGCTGGTACTTGGACAAAATCGGTCATCAGGTGACCATCTGGGGGTTGTCTGATGCCCCGCAGTTCATTGAATTGCGGGAGACCCGCCGCAACAATATGCTGACTTTTCGGGAGAGTATCCGCATAACGGACGACCTTTCAGAGGCGGTCAGCAGTGCGGATATCATGATTATCTCCATCAGTGCGCAGGCATTACGTTCGTTTTTGCCCCGTTTGCAGGCGTTTGACCTGAGCGGCAAAAAAATCGTACTCTGTATGAAGGGTATTGAAGTGCATACCGGCAAGCGGCTGACCGAAATTGTGGAGGAGTTTTTGCCGGAGGTTCCCACGGCCGTTTGGGTGGGTCCGGGTCATCCGCAGGATTTCAGTCGGGGCATTCCCAACTGTATGGTGCTGGATTCCCGCCACGAGGATTTGCGGTATTTTCTGATTCAGCAGTTTTCCAGCGAACTGATTCGTTTCTATGTCGGGAATGACCTCATCGGTACAGAAATCGGTGCGGCGGCGAAAAACACCATCGGTATTGCCGCCGGTATGCTGGACGGTCTGAACCTGTCCTCCCTCAAAGGGGCGTTAATGTCAAGAGGTACCCGTGAAATTGCCCGTCTGATAAAAGCGATGGGCGGCAACGAACTGTCTGCCTATGGTCTGTGTCATTTGGGGGATTATGAAGCCACGCTGTTTTCACAATACAGCCATAACCGCCGCTTTGGTGAAATGCTGGTCAAAGGGGAGCAGTTCAATCTGTTGGCAGAGGGCGTTGACACCACCAAAGCCTTGGTATATTTGGGCGAAAAATACCATGTTGACCTGCCCATCTGCAAAACGGTGAAGCAGGTGATTGACGGCGAAATCACCGCAAAACGGGGACTGTCCGATTTATTCCTCCGCAGTATCAAAACAGAATTTTAGAGCCTGTTCGGTTACGATATGTAACCAACTGACGAGATTTTCTCGGCAGTTGGCTTCAAAATGTAGTTAACTAAATCAAAGCGTTTCAATTTGTAACGGTTTGCAATCTGATAAAATGCGAACCGCTTACAGATTGTAAGCAATTGAAATCATACGAAATGGGGAGGGGTGTTGGGGGTGAGTAAGTGGAAAAAAATTCGGCTTGGTGACTATATTCAGGAATACACAGAAAGAAATAAAGCTAATGCTGATATTCCTGTTTATAGTGTCACCAGTTCCAATGGATTCTGTACGGAATACTTTTCAAAAGAGGTTGCAAGTAAAGATAAAACCACCTATAAGATTGTAAAAAAAGGTTTCTTTGCATA
>CADCOZ010000229.1 GCA_902803125.1 uncultured Ruminococcus sp. | reverse complement strand
GATGGCGGAATATGTTCGCCTGAAAGGGGAAGATATGTCCAGCACCTACACCCTGCGGGAGGACAGCACGGTGCTTGTTACCTATACGAACGGTTCTGAAGAGGGAACCTTTACCTTTGACGGCAAGGTGGTGGAGATCCTGCTGGGATCGTCCCGCTATCGGTTTTATTATGAGGCGGACAGTCAAACCCTTACCCGTACAAAGGAAGCGACAGATGAAGTCATCACCTATCTCAAAACAAATTGATACAAGCCCTTCCTGTGAGCGACATCAAAGGAGGGGCTTTTGTTCGCCAATAACCTTCCAGGCACCGCTTTTTTCGAACAAATCCAGCATATCCTTGTCCAGACTGCCTTCATCGGCCATACTGTGCAGGATAGCCCATGCTTTTTCAAGGGGAATCGCTTTTTTATAAGGTCTGTCCTTGGCGGTCAGTGCCTCAAAAATATCAAGAATGGTTAAAAGATACACTTCCTTGGGAATTTCATCGCCCTGCTTGTGGTCGGGATAGCCGGTGCCGTTTTTGAGTTCATGATGCGAACCCGCCCATTCCGGTACCATCGCATAGCCTTCCGGAAAGCAGACACGCTCCAGTATCTTTTTGGTCACGACCACATGGCTGTTCATCAGTGTTCGTTCCTCATCGGTCAGGGTGCCTTTTTTAATCATCAAGCACGTTGTTTCTTCGGCTGTCAGCACAGGCACAGCGGTGCCGTCCTCTTCGGTATAATGCAGAGCGGCTAATGCCTGCACTTGAGCCGCCTCTTCATCGGACAAAAAACCGGCGGTATTGATTTTTTCAATCAAGGAAAGCCATTCCTGCCGTTCCTTTTCACGGTTTGTAAACGTCTGGGAAGTTATGCGGCCCTCCAGCAAAGCAATCCGATCCAGCAGGTGAATACGGCCGAACCGGCTTCTAATGGTGTCAAGCCCCGTATCCAATCGAGATGCCTTGTTCATGATTCTCAGCGGAACAGACAGCTTGCCCACATCATGGAGCCAAACACTCATCAAAAAAGCGTGTTTTTTTGTTGCATCAAAGCACCACGGATGTTTTGTTTGTTCCAGCCATGCCAAAAAGGCCTCTGCCATTTTCACCATGTTTTTGGTATGGCTGGCGTTAAAGTAAGAGCGTTCTTCAATAGCGGCCGCAAGAGCCTGCACCAAGGAATCCAACAGCGTAAGAAGCTGCTCGGTATAGCGTTTTCTCATGGCAACATGGGTGGTCATGTCTGTGAGAATAACAATCAAAGCCACCTTTTTGTCCTCATCATGCAGGTAGGAAGTCATCACATAGATAGTTTTTTCTTCCGTATCGGTATAGTAGGAAATCAAGTTATAATGTATGGAAGAGGCATCCATAATGGCTTCCAGTATGGTTTGACCGAACGCATCATTTTTTTCGTTATTGAAGAACAGGGAAGACATTTTTTGTCCTGTCAGCTTGTCCTGTTCCATGCCCAAAATATCAGCGGCGGCCGGATTCAGATACTGCACCGTGCCTTCCAAGCTGATAATCATGACCCCTTCCGACATATCATGAATGATACTCTGCTGTATAAACTCATTCTGTGTGTCCGTCGTCATGCACCCCCATCTTTGCAGACTTTTTATCTATTATACCTCATTTTTGACCGGCTGTAAACCTCCATTTTCTCTTTCCCTCCAGTCAGCCTCCTTGGGGGAAAACTTTCCCGACCGTCAGATTCCTTGGGGGAAAACTTTTTCTAGCGAAAAAAAGTTTTCCCCCAAACCCCCTTTCAAAATTCGCTGAGTTGACCTCCATCAACATTATTATTTATTCGTTATTCTTTATTATTTATTTCTCCCCTCCCTAAATTCGCTGACTTGATCTCTATCAACATGATTCTTTATTCTTTTATTCTGCATGAACAATAAAGTGGACATTTGCAGGAGGATGTGTTATAATAGAATTATTACAAATAATGCGGTTGAAAGAGATATTATTTTGTGCAAAGAAAATATAATTGGAAAAGGAAGAACAGAACATGAATCCGGAATCACAATGGATAGGGGTAACCGTGCTGTGCCTTGTGCCGGTGGTGATACTGGTAGGGGTACGCTTATTCCTGCTGATAGGCAGTGAAGACTTTTGGAAGCGGAAGAAAAAAGTGCCGCCGGCGGCCTATCAAGCGGATAATCCCTATATGCAGATGGCTGTTCAAGAAGCCCGCATAGGCATTTATCAGGGGGACGGCGGCCCCTTTGGCAGTGTTATTGTGCAAAATGGCCGTGTGGTTGGCAAGGGACACAATTGTGTGTTGTCCCATCGGGATGCGGTGTGTCACGGAGAAATCGCCGCCATTCAGAATGCCGAAAAGCAGTTGGGAACCTATGATTTATCCGGCTGTGTCCTTTACACCACGGGTGAACCGTGTCCGATGTGTCTGACAGCGTGTTTATGGGCGAATATTGACCACGTTTATTACGGCTGTACCATTCAGGATAATGCGATGATTGGCTTTC
The DNA here is from genome assembly GCA_902803125.1 of uncultured Ruminococcus sp. GTDB lineage: Bacteria > Bacillota > Clostridia > Oscillospirales > Acutalibacteraceae > UBA1213. The sequence continues at coordinate 469 of CADCOZ010000229.1, read as the reverse complement.
GTGATGAAAAGTTCGACCGCCTGCTTGGTGGACGAGAACATCTGCGTGACTATCTGGAAGAACTGGACAGAACCGCCTGCCGCCGTCTGTTTGAAGAATACGCCGCTTTGGAACACCAAACTTATTAGCATCTGCTTACAACGCTATATTGAAGGGCTTTGCCCTTGGAATCCCTAAAGGGACTAACTTCGTGTTGTCCGCAAGCCTTTGAAAATCTTGCGAAAAACTTTTGTGTTGATGGTATGCACAGGATAGGAGATGAAGCGAGATGGTTAAGAAAATAGCGGTACTTATTTTGGGACTCGTGGATATTACCCTGCTGGTGATAATTATTATCTCAGCCTCGACCGGTTGGCGTATTCGTTCCGATGAGATGACAGCCGTATCGGCTTCAAGTGCGGAGCCGTCTGCGGTGTCGGAGCCGTCTGCGGTGTCGGAGCCGTCTGCGGTGTCGGAGCCGTCTGCGGTG
>CADCOZ010000228.1 GCA_902803125.1 uncultured Ruminococcus sp. | reverse complement strand
CTTTGTTTTTCAGAATAATTCGGATAAGATTACGGACAAAACCATTTTTGATATTCCCGCAGAGTATGAGCGTGTATAATTAGCGGATGGCCGCCGCAGTGAAAAGAGGGGACAGCACCATGATCAATGTGTCGCACCTGACGAAAAAATATCATCGTTTCATCGCCAACAATAATCTCTCCTTTATGGTCCATGACGGAGAAATTGCCGTGTTAGCCGGTCCCAACGGTGCAGGCAAATCAACCGCTATTAAATGTATTGCCGGACTGCTGCGTTTTGAAGGCGATATCGAAATTGGCGGCTACAGTAATAAATCACGCGAGGCCAAACGCATTTTGGGCTATGTTCCCGAAATTCCCGCTCCGTTTGAACTGCTGACGGTCTGGGAACATATGGAGTTTATTGCCCGTGCCTACCGTTTAGAGGACTGGCACAGCAGGGCAGAGGACTTAATCCGCCGCATGGAATTGGATGACAAGCGGGACAAAATGGGCAAGGAACTTTCCAAAGGAATGCAGCAGAAAATCAGCATTTGCTGTGCCTTACTGATTGAACCGAAAGTTATCCTGTTTGATGAACCGTTTGTTGGGTTGGATCCCCATGCCATTAAAGAACTGAAAACCATGCTGTTTGAACTGAAGGACAAAGGTGTGACCATCATCATCAGTACCCATATGCTGGACAGTGTGGAGGAATTCTGGGATAAAATTCTCATCATGATGAACGGCCGCATCGAAGCCGAACGGGAACGCCGTTTTGTGGAAAAAAGCGGCGAGAATCTGGAGGAATTATTCTTCAAAATCACGGAAAAACAGCCGCCAGATACCGGAAAAAGCTGATCTGTCGAAGGGAGAGGATAGCATGACCGCTCTTTTCTATCTGCTGAGGAAGAATATCAAAAACGGTATTGTGGATACGTTCCGTCACCCGCTGAAACTGTTGGTTTACGGTTTGATTGCTGTCAGTTTAGTATATGCCGTTATCCGTGGTTTCACGATGGAAGTTGATGTCAATGATAAACTGGACAGCCGTATTCTATACGGCGGCTTTTTAGCCCTGCTGTATTTTATCAGTATCCCGATTATGCTCAAGGGGCTGAGTACCGGCTCCAGTTTCTTTACCATGGGAGATGTCAATAACCTGTTTGTGGCACCGATATCGCCCAAAAAGCTGTTGGTATACGGTATCGGCAAACAGCTGGCCACGTCCCTGTTTTTGGTGGTTTGCTTTTCTGCTTATGGCAGTATGGCCCTCAAAATGTTTGATTTATCGGTTCAGGAGGCTTTACTGCTTGTTGGCGGAATTGCCTTGATGCTGTTCATGGTACAGCTCATTACACTGTTTATTTTCTGTCTTTGCAGTGCCAGACCGACCCTCAGCACTTACCTGAAATATTTTATCTACGCCCTGCCGGTCTATGCTCTCGGCAGTACGATTGCCTTTATGTTCATCAGCGGCCTCACATTGGAAAATCTGTTTACCGCTATTTCTCAGCCCTATTTGCAGTATGTACCGCTGATTGGTTGGGTTCACGGCTTTATTTTCGGTTTGATAAACGGTCAGTTCGTATCGGCCATGATTTACGGTTTATTGCTGTTGGCCAGCTGTTTGGTCAGTATAATTCTTTTTGCGGTCACCAAGTTGGATTACTATGAAGATGTTCTTCAAAACGCCGAAAACTATTATGAGTTTCGGGAAGCCCTTCGCACCGGTAAACTCTCCGACAAGGTCATGCTCGGTGACAAAAAAATCCGGCTGCGGAAAACCGGTATCCGCAAAGGACAGGGTGCTTCGGCCATCTTCTTCAAACATCTGCGGGAAGGGGCCAGGCGTTCACGCTTCATGTTTTTCAATATCAATACGGTTGTTCTGCTGGGCATCACGGCGGTTATCGGTTTTGCGATGAAAAACGTCTTTCCCGAACAGGAGCGGGTCACCGTCATCTATATTGCCAACGTGGTGATTTGTGCCTATGTACAGTTTTTCTTCAGTGCGGCGGGCGACTGGGTCAAGGAACTCAATAAGCCCTATATTTTCCTGATTCCCGATTCCCCTGTCAAGAAGCTCATCATGGCAGGAGCGACCAGTATTATCAAGCCATTTGTGGACGGGGCGATAGCCTTTGCGGTATTGTGGCTGATTGTGGGCGGCTATCCGATAGATGCGTTGATTTGTATGCTGGCCTATGGCAGTTTTGGCTGTATTTACATTTCGTCCAATGTGCTGGCTCAGCGGATTGTGGGACTCAGCGGCAACAGAGGCGTTTTTATCACTTTCTACATGGGAATTATGGTACTGCTGATGGTGCCGGGAATTTTTGCGGGCATCATGCTGCTGTCGGCGATGCCGGCGGAATGGACAGTCGTAGCCGCAACGGTGTTGGCTTTGCCGGTGGTGGCCTGGAACTTGTTTATCTCGCTGATGATTTTCCTGCTGTGCAGAAAT
>CADCOZ010000227.1 GCA_902803125.1 uncultured Ruminococcus sp. | reverse complement strand
TTTTTTTTATTCTATCTATTGCTTTTTTGTTTTTATGCGAAAGGGTATATAAACCCGTCATAACCCGTCATAATTCTAAAAAAGAATTATTTTCTGTCTGCCAATAAAGGCAGGAGGACTCCCCCTGTCAGCTTCGCTGACTTCCCCCTCAATGAGCCGGAGGGAGTTCTTTATTTTGCGGGCAGTCGCTAAATATGGGCGTGTTCGAGGTTAATGTGGGATACTTCGTTGCCGACAGTGCGGTTGAGGAAGATTTCGGCAACACGGCGGAAATCTTCAACGGTGTCGCTGACGTAGTAGCGGCAGGTGCCGGGCTGTACGGCGGTGTTGAGCAGGTGCTTCTCTCGGAGCAGATTGGCCGCATACAGGGCTGTTTCACGTCCTGAATCAATCAGGGTGACGGCATCGCCAAGATACTGCTGGATCGCCGGCGCAATAATCGGGAAGTGCGTACAGCCCAAAATCAGGGTGTCGATCCCTTCGTTCTTCAGCCGCTGTAAATACCGCTCTACCACTAACCGCACAATGTCATCATCGGGAGAAATAAAGCTGTTCTCTACCAGCGAAACAAACAGCGGACAATCCTGCTGAATGACCGTGATATCCTTGTTGCGGCTGAGAATTTCATTTTTATAAGAACCGCTGTTGACCGTGGCCGAGGTGCCAATGACCCCGATGCGGCCGGTGCGGGTCGCTTGGACAGCCGCCGCCGCTGTTGGGACAACGACCCCCGTAAACGGTACCGGCAGTTCATCTTTCAGTCCCACGGCTACCGAACTGACCGTGCCGCAGGCGGCAATAATCATTTTGACCCCTCTGGAAAGCAGAAAATAAGCATCCTGACGGGCATATTTGATAATCGTCTGTCTGCTGCGGGTACCGTAGGGAACACGAGCGGTATCCCCAAAATAAATAATGTTTTCCTGGGGCAGTAAACTGACCAGTTCTTTCACGGCGGTTAGTCCGCCCAGTCCCGAATCAAAGATTCCGATAGCGTTTTCAGACATCCTTCTCTTTCCTTTCAACGGCATATTGCAGCAGCTTTTCAATGAGGGTTTCTCCCTCAATGCCGCTGGCCGCCATCAGTTTGGGATACATACTAATAGAAGTAAATCCCGGCAGGGTATTGATCTCATTGAGCAGAACACGTCCGTCCTTCGTGACAAAAAAGTCTACTCTTGATAAGCCGCTACAGCCAATGGCACGATAGGCTCTGACCGCAATCTGACGCACCTTTTCCTTCAGTTCATCACTGATATGGGCAGGAATATATAATTCAGAGGCCGCATTGTTATATTTGGCATCGTAATCATAAAATTCGGCGGCCGGTTTGATTTGACCGGGCACAGACGCAAACGGTTCTTCGTTGCCCAGAACGGCACACTCCACTTCATCGCCGACAATATTTTCTTCCACCACAATCTTGCTGTCCTCTTTGGCGGCTGTTTCAATCGCCTGCATCAGTTCATCACGGTTATGGGCTTTGGAAATGCCAACAGAGGAACCCGCGTTCGCCGGCTTGACAAAAACAGGATAAGACGGCAGAACCGCTTCGATCTGTTCCACGGCTTTTTTCGGGTCTTTGCGGTAATCATGCGTATACAGCCACACATAATTGGCCTGTTCAATGCCGAAACTGTCCAGCAGGATATTGGTCACCGCTTTGTCCATACAGGCCGCCGAGGCCAACACCCCACAGCCGACATACGGAATGCCCGACATCTCAAACAAACCCTGAATGGTGCCGTCCTCGCCGTTTTTGCCGTGCAGAACAGGGAACAAAATATCTAACTTAACCAGTTCCGTGCCTTCCGGACGCACCACTGCCATACCCGATACGGACGGGGCCGGGGCAATAAACGCCAATACATTATGCGGATCCTGTTCCCAGCTTCCGTCAGCAATAGCGGCGGTATCTCCGCTGTACAAAAGCCATTTGCCTTCTTTTGTGATACCAATGGTAACCACCTCATAACGGTCACGGGGAATCATACTGATAACATAAGAAGCCGATACTCTTGAAACTTCATGTTCCGAAGATTTTCCGCCGAAAATAACAGCTACTCGTTTCTTGGACATACCATATTACCTCCAAAGCATTGTTAAAATAAGGTCAGCCAACAGAGAAAAACGCTGTTTTCCTGCTGAGATAAACTCATAAATTAGATAATAGCACATTTTTAAGAAATGTGCAATTGTTATTTCCGCAGGACAGCATACTATAAGGTAGAACGTATTGCCAATGCCGAAATGCTTTTGTGCAAAATGCCGAAAGTACCTTTTTTATCAAGTTATACAAGAAAAAGACTTGATTTTTGACAAGGACCATGATAGAATAAAGGAAATTGTTACAACATTGACATCAAATGAAGCCATGCGTTAAAGAATTGTTAACGCAAATTTCTAATTGTAATGACATCAGTCAAAAACAGGGCAGGTCACGGATCTGCCGCATACCGAAAGGAGATTATGAGGGATGACGAAAAAGAAGATGATTAAAAAAGGATTAGCGGTTGTGCTGACCGCCATGATTGCCGTATGTATGCTGCTGACCGGAGCACCTGTTGCTCAGGCCGAGAGCGCTACCAATGTCGGATTGTCAGCACACTGCCTGAGAGCTTACCGTGAAGGTTGGGTTTATTCATGGGGCGGCATTACTCCGCCGTATGTTGACTGCTCCGGTCTGATTGTCAGCTATAACGGTGTTGGCGGTATCCGCACGGATATGCTGTATTCCTGTCAATGCGAAGGCAGAGCATGGGGCTATGTCAGCAACGGTGTGCCGAACATTCACGGCTTGGGACTGCATTCTCCCGGTCATGTGGGTGTCTATGTCGGTTCCGGCATGGCCGCCGATGCCAGAGATTACGGCATTGATATGTGCTATGACAGCGTTTATGACATAAGATGGAGCGGCGGTTACCGCTGGGACGAATGGTTCATGATTACCGGCGTATCCTATCCCACACAGGGCTGGGTACTGCTGGACGGCGATTCCTTCTACTATGAGGACGGCGAATATCTGGTCAGCACCTCCAGAACCTTGGACGGCGTTACCTATACCTTTGATGCCGCCGGTGTATCGGACATCGCACCGCCCAGTGATGCCTATGAAATGACGGATTATTCCACAGCCTCCTCCTACACACCCACCTACTATTACAGCTACGATGATGATGACGACGATGACGACTACTACTACGATGACGATGACGACGACGACTATTATGACGATGACTACTATGCTGAGCAGTCCAGACTGGAAGAAGAAAGAAGACAGGCAGAGGAACAGGCTCGCTTAGAGGAAGAAGCCCGTCTGAAGGCAGAAGAAGAAGCCCGTCTGAAGGCAGAAGAAGAAGCCCGCAAGAAGGCCGAGGAAGAAGAAGCCAAGAGAAAGGCCGAAGAGGAAGAAGCCAGAAAGAAAGCCGCAGAAGAAGCCAAAAAGAAGGCTGAGGAAGAAAAGAAACGTCAGGAAGAAGAACAGAAACGCCGTGACAATGCTGTCATCGCTGAATACGATTATGAAGATACCGAAGAAAGCAAGACGGTGGCCGCTATCCAGACCAGACTTTATGAACTGGGTTATCTGACCAATAAAGCGACCGGCTATTACGGTGAAGATACCGTGAATGCCGTTATGAAGTTCCAGTCCAAAAACGAACTGGAAGTAACCGGTGTCGTGACAGCCCTGACCTACAGGGTTATGAAGTCCAACAAAGCCGTTAACGATTTCAGCCTGCTGAAAACCGGTTCTATTGATGACGGTGCGGCTTTGCCGACTGTTACCGCCTTGCAGGAAAGACTGACCGAACTCAAATATTACTACGATGATATCACCGGCTACTATGGCGACATGACCGCCGCTTCCGTGAAGCAGTACCAGAAGAACAACAAACTGGAAGCCACCGGTGAAGCCGATCCCGACACACAGTTACATATGTTCAGCAGTGAAGCGAAAGAAAACCCCAATGCCGGCGGTGTAACCTATGGCGACATCAGCACCCCTGTACGGACAATGCAGGAACGATTGGTTGAACTGAGATACTATTCCGGCGTTGTCAGCGAAAAGTTCGATGATGCCGTTCTGGAAGCTGTTCACGCTTACCAGAGAGCTACCAATCAGAAAGAAAAAGACCTGCTGACAGCCAGACAGCTGAAGGTTCTGTATTCTGAGGACGCTGTTAAATCTCCCGATTACAACACCCTCCGCTATGGTTTCTCCGGCGAGGACGTAGCCCAGTTACAGTCCCGTTTGGCTTCCCTGAAATATTATGACGGCAAAACCTCCGGCACCTATAGCAAAGCAGTGGTTTCCGCTGTGGAAGCCTTCCAGAAGGATTACAATTTGGAAGTGACCGGTATTGCTGACGAAGCCACACAGGAAGCGGTTAAGACACAGGCACAGAGAGAAAGCACACACGTTGGTGAACAGCTGATTCTCAAGACAGCCGCTATTTCCGATAACGCACTGGCCGGTGTCGCCGATATCAAAACGGCTGAGGTGGTTATCAATACCCATGAACAGAGTGACATTGTCAGAACCATGACTATTCTGGCTTGTGTAGCCGTAGCCTCTCTCCTCTTTGCTGTTGTGTTCATTGTTGAACTCAAGAGAAAGAAAAAGGCGGCCGCCGCCAAGCTGAACGCTAAAAAATAATAGACTCTCCAGCACATCGGTTTTCGCCGATGTGCTTTTTTCTGTCTGTTCAGGCGATGCCCTGATAATAATGGGCAAGGATTTCGTGGTAATCTGCTCCCTGCTTTGCCATTTCATTGGCACCGTATTGACTCATGCCGACACCGTGACCATAACCAAGCACCGTAAAAACAAACTGCCCCTCTTCTTCTGTCAGCGAAAAGCATTGGCTCCGAAGCCCGAACCATGTCCGCGGGTCGGCTCCCGCATAGGTGCGGCTGCCAATCTCTGCGGACAGCACACTGCCGGATGCGGTACGCTGAAAAGCCCCGATAGGGTTTTCTCCCTCTCCGAGCGAAAAATCCTTGTCCTGTTCCGACAAGGTTTTCACCAATTCGTCACGAGATACCGCAACAACCGTTTGATAATCGGGAGCGGTTCTGTCGAACGGACTCGCCACCGCCCGCAGATAATCACTCTCAAAGCCAAAAATATCCTTGGCATCTTCTGTCACGCCGGACGACAACGCAAAATAAGCGGCATCTATCAAAGCACCGTCCTGATCTCTCAGCAGTTCCCCGAAGCATTCGTTCACCGCTTCTGATAAGGACTGATAACTCTGTTCATACAGCGTTCCCCATTGTTTCCGCAGAGCTTCATCGCTGAAATAGTATTCATTTCGGGACAAATCCGCCCGAAAATCAGCCCCTTGCAAATCCGGATCCGGCTGTTCCCGCTGTTGTTCCCGCCATCGGCTGAAATGCGTATAGCAAGCCACGCACTGGGCTTTGAGGGCTTCTTTTTCATAAAAAGGCGGCATTTCATACGCCACGGCTCCCAAACAAAACGCCCGATCGTTCACCGTAACCACCTGCCCCGAAGCCGTATCCAAAATACGGAACACCGCTTCTTCCTCTTTTTTATCGTCCTGCGAAACGATTTGTTCCGAAGCCGTTTTGCTGTTATCCGTCACAGAAACCATCATGGAACTGTCGGAAACCGGTGCAGAATCTTCCGGACGGCTGTCCGCCGGTGGCGAAACCGCCTGCCAAACACTGATGTCCTGCGCCGACAAGACCGGCAAAACCGCCATCAGCACAAGCGCCGCCGCTCCCACAATCAACTGCTTTTTCAAAGAAATCCTCTCCTTGATAAACCATCTCCTTCATACCTATTCACCCTCCTTTCAAAAGATACCTCTGTGCCAACCGTCAGTTCCCTTGGGGGAACCCCTTTACCAACCGCCAGTTCTCTTGGGGGAACCCCTTTTCTAGCGAAAAAAGGGGTT
>CADCOZ010000226.1 GCA_902803125.1 uncultured Ruminococcus sp. | reverse complement strand
ATTGGACCTGTCCTATTTGCGGCGTAGGACAGGGTAATTTTGCCCCCGAAGCCTGAGAGCCTTATGTCCATAACAGCGTTTTCACAAAAGGAGGAAACCTCACCGTTTCCTCCTTCATTTTTATCATGACAGATCAAGGGGTACCGCCCATGAAACAGCCATCCGCACCCCCGCCTCGTCTTTGGGACGGCAGAAGATATTATGCACTGGACAGTTACTTGAAAAATACCTTTCATGAAAAGCTCTATAAACTCAGTCTGAACGGCGGTATGACCTGCCCGAATCGTGACGGCACCTTGTCCTATGGCGGCTGCGTTTTTTGCAGTGAAGGCGGTTCGGGAGATTTTGCCGCTGATCCGCATGAACCGATAGAGGTTCAGATCGCACAAGCGAAAGCCGCTGTGAGCCGTAAATTCAGCGGGAACCGTTACATCGCCTATTTTCAGGCCTTTACCAATACTTATGCCCCCGTTCAGTATCTGGAACAGCTGTTTTGGCCGGTCATTCGGCGGGATGATATCGCTGTGCTGTCGATAGCCACCCGTCCGGATTGTCTGGAAGAGGATAAACTGCGGCTGATTCGGCAGTTAAGCCGCTATAAACCCGTCTGGGTAGAGTTGGGACTGCAAACCGTTCACGCCGAAACGGCCAAACGCATTAACCGCGGCTATGATTTGGCTTGTTTTGATAACGCCGTTCAGAAGCTGAAAGCCATTGGTGTTCATGTGGTTGTCCACACCATTCTTGGGCTGCCTTATGAAACACCGGAAGAAATGCGGCAAACCGCCGCCTATGTCGGAGCCAGCGGAGCCGATGGCATCAAGCTCCAGTTACTGCATATTTTAGAAGGCACCGTTTTGGCGGAATGGTACCGCACCGGTGCGTTGGACGTGATGACCGAAGAAGCCTATCTGACCGTTTTGGCGGATTGTATCGCCGTTTTGCCGCCGCACATGGTCATTCATCGGCTGACGGGGGACGGCGACCGTCAAAAATTGATAGCGCCCCGTTGGAGCGGTGATAAGCGTCATGTACTCAATGCCCTGTCCCATCAGCTGAAAGTAAGAAATTTGTATCAGGGCATCTGCTGCACCGATTCGTTTACCAAAAGTTTACAAATTTGATAACACTCTTTTATTTACAAATCGTGCCAATATGCTATAATAATGGCAGAATAGTCCTGCGAATAATATAATAGGTACTCTTCAAATAACTCAGATATAGGAGATGATCATCATGGCTAAAGAAAATCTGTTTAACATAACCCCTGAATTAGTGGAACTGAGCGAATTATGCAGGGTCAATAATCAAATCGAAAAAGACCTCTACGCCCGTTATGACGTGAAACGGGGACTCAGAGATATCAACGGAAAAGGCGTTCTGGCCGGTCTGACGGAAATATCGGAAATCTGTTCCAGTAAAATGGTCAACGGCGAATCCCGCCCCTGTGACGGCAAGCTGTATTACCGTGGGGTGGACGTGGAGGACATCGTGAAGGGTTTTATCCATGATGACCGTTTTGGTTTTGAAGAAGTGGTCTATCTGCTGATGTTCGGTCAGCTGCCCGATGAACACCAGTTTGCTCAAATCAACCGTTTGTTGGCAGATTACCGTCATTTGCCGCATTACTTTACCCGTGATGTGATTTTGAAAGCCCCCAGCAAGGATATGATGAATGCCTTGGCTCGTTCGGTGCTGACGCTTTATTCCTATGACCCGAACGCAGACGATACCTCTCTGCCGAATGTTCTGCGGCAGTGCCTTCAGCTGATTGCCCTGTTTCCGGTCATTTCCGTTTATAGCTATCAGGCCTATAACCATTATCACCGCAGCCGCAGTTTGATTATCCATTCACCCCAGCCGCACCTGTCCACTGCCGAAAATATCCTCTATATGCTGCGGCCGGATTCAAAATATACCCGCTTGGAAGCTAAATTGTTGGATATGTCGCTGGTGCTTCATGCTGAACACGGCGGCGGCAATAACTCTTCCTTTACCACACACGTTGTCACTTCCTCCGGCACCGATACCTATTCGGCGATTGCGGCCGCTCTCGGTTCGCTCAAAGGCCCCAAACACGGCGGTGCCAATATCAAGGTGGTCAAGATGTTCGAGGATTTAATGGCCAACGTGTCCGACACCGATGATGAAGATGAAGTGCGGGCTTATTTAGCCAAGCTGTTGCACGGTGAGGCTTTTGACCGTTCCGGCTTGATTTACGGCATGGGACACGCTGTTTATTCCATTTCCGACCCACGAGCAAGAGTTTTCAAAGGCTTTGTGGAAAAGCTCTCGGAAGAAAAAGGCCGCATGAGTGAGTTCCGTTTATACTCTATGGTTGAGCGGCTCGCTCCGGAAGTGATTGCCAAGGAACGCCGCATTTATAAAGGTGTCAGTGCCAACGTGGATTTTTACAGCGGTTTTGTTTACCGTATGCTGGACCTGCCCGACAAGCTGTATACGCCTATCTTTGCGATTGCACGTATTGCGGGCTGGTCAGCACACCGCATGGAAGAACTGGTTAATTCCGGCAAAATTATCCGTCCGGCTTATCTCAATGTTCACGAACGGGTTCCCTATGTCGGTATTGACCATCGGTGACCCTCTATCTCAGGGGCAGCTACCTTGGGGGAACCCCTTTTCTGGCGAAAAAAGGTGTTCCCCCAAACCCCCTCCCGAAATTCGCTGAGTTGACTTCATCAAACATTATTCTTTATTCGTTATTCTTTATTATTTATTATTTATTTCTCCCCCTCCCTAAATTCGCTGACTTGACCTGAATCAACATTATTCATTATTCACTATTCATTATTCATTATTCGTTATTTCTCCCCCTCCCGAAATTCGCTGACTTGATGACCAATCACATTATTCTTTATTCGTTATTCTTTATTCTTTATTATTTAACGTGAATCCGATAATTTTGTATGCACATTAAGTCCCCCTGTCAGCTTTGCTGACAGGGGGACTCCTTCCGGCTCTTCGAGCCACCTCCCTCAAAGAGAGAGGCAGTAGAAATGAATAATGAATAATGTGTGAGAAGCCAAAAGTCAGCGAATTTTGAAAGGGGGAGAAACAGTGAATAATGAATAATGTTTAGATGTTCGACTGGGGCAGGTAAAAGTCAGCGATTTTTGGAAAGGGGTTTGGGGGGTCTCGCCTGTCGGCTCGGTCCGGTCGCTTTGGCCTTACGGCCAAGGTGTCCACTGGACACCCGCTCTCCTTTTT
>CADCOZ010000225.1 GCA_902803125.1 uncultured Ruminococcus sp. | reverse complement strand
ATATGGTCATCCATCACGGCGGCCGTCAGTGTCCCTGCGGCAGAAAGGGCTGTTGGGAGGCGTATTCTTCCGCTACCGGTCTGATCAACATGACCAAAGAAGCTATCATTAACCCCTACAACAATAATTCCATTCTGTACAAGATGATTGACGGCGACACCTCTAAAATCAACGGCAAAACCGCCTTTGATGCTATGCAGGCAGGCTGTGAGGTCGGCAAGGCAATCGTGGATGAGTACATTTCTTATCTGGGCTGTGGTCTGGTCAATATCATCAACATCTTCCAGCCGGAGATTCTCTGCATTGGCGGCGGTGTCAGCAGTCAGGGCGACAACCTGCTTCAGCCGCTGAAGAAGATCATCGAAGCCGAACGCTACACCAAGCACAACGACAAACAGACAGAAGTTTGTCTTTGCCAGCTGGGTAACGATGCCGGTATTATCGGTGCGGCTTTCCTCGGCAAATAAAAGAGCATGGAAAGCGTTTTGCACTCTATGATTCTTTGCTGTTTCCTGATTACCATTCCTTTCTGAAAACGCAAAAGCACTCGGCTTCGGTCGGGTGCTTTTGCGTTTTGGGAGAAAAACACAAGCCGCAGGTGTTTCCGTTTGGAAAAGGCCTGCGGTTTACTGTTTATGTTGCGGGTCTGGATGTACGGGCATGGGTTATTTTCAGAAAAGCCTTGCCCTGTTCAAGGTAAACGGCTTGCTCATTGGGTGTCAAACTGCGAAAAATACGCAGGAGTTCCCGCTCAATACGGTCGTTGGTTTTGATATCGGGTCGTCCGAGCAGATAGTCTGTACTGACATGAAAATAATCGGCAACACGTTTCAGTATTTCAAAGTCGGGTTCACTGGTTCCCTGCACATATCCGCCCATCGTAGAGGGGGCGATATTCAGGTCATTCGCTATGGTCTTTTGCGTCAGGTTTCGTTCTTCAATCAATGCCCTTAAATTGGTGCTGAATGTCATAGCTATCACTCCTTGCCATTCTATTGTAAAGGGTGAAAGAATACGGGTGATGAAAAAACGAAATATTAGTTGACAAAACGAGAATATCGTTATACAATAGAGATAGAAAAACTGACCACAATGGATATGAGAGTGGTTCAGAATGGATTATCTTTGACAGAAAGTCGAAAGGAGTGGTTTTATGTCGGGCGTTATCATTGGATGGACGGTTGGTGTTACGGTTGGTGTTGTCGTTTGGGGCGTTATCTGGGGCTTTGTCACAAGAGGTGTTGTTGTCAGCCGTGGTTATAACTCCGGAACAGCATGGTTCTTCATTGGGTTCTTTCTGGGATTTATCGGGCTGATTATCGCCGTACTGACCAAGCCGGATTTGCGTCAGATGAACGGTCAGGTACCGCAGAACATTCCTCAGGCAGGGTCAAGCGAAAGAGGACAGGCAATGGCTAAAATGAACGGTCAGGTACCGCAGAACATTCCGCAGGCGGGATTAAGTGAAAGAGAACAGGCAGTGGCTGAACTGAAGAAGTGCAAGGAACTCTTGGACAGCGGTGTGCTGACAGAAGAAGAATTTCAGGCACAGAAGCAAAAACTGCTTGTCAAGCTGTAAAAAGGGGATGATGAAATGACTGTGCAAAAAGCGGGGATAAATGCGAATACGTTTGCCATCATTGCGGGTATGTGTTTTTCGTGGGCGGTGATTGTTCAAAGCGTGACTATATATGAGTTGGATTGGTCTGTTTTATGGGAAATTTTATTGTTAGCAGCATCTGTTGCTGTGATTGCCGGTGTGTTTTTGCGAATTCCCAAAGTAATTCTGGCTGGGATGATAGGATACACTGTGGCGACAATAGCGGAAATGATAAATTATTGGATTTATGCAGATGGCGAATTCGGTTCTATGGAATGGTATTACCTGTTTAAAATATTCGCCTTCTTGGGATTGATAGCAATGATAGTGGTTGCTTTACTGAAAGACAATCAATCAGCTAAAGATATAGCCGCAAAAATATGGTTTGTTCCGTCTATAGCAGCGGCTGTTTCTGCTGTTGTGATTTTTAGTCTATCAATTGAAATAATAAGTAACTATTCT
>CADCOZ010000224.1 GCA_902803125.1 uncultured Ruminococcus sp. | reverse complement strand
TTTCCCCGTTCATCTTCACAGGAAACCTCAATGCCGTTGATAAAGGCGGGGTCATCTTTGGTCAGAACCTGCCGAATCATCTCACAGCCCTTAACGGCATCATGGTCTGTCAGGGAGAACAAGCGTATACCGGCTTGCCGAACAGCCGCTAAAATCTCTTGCGGACTGTCTGTGCCGTCCGATATACTGCTGTGCATATGCAAATCAATAACAGTGGGAGAGTGCATAAGGATACCTCATTTCTTTGGACACTGCGGTGCAGAAAAATTCTTGTTTATGGTTAACACTAATTCCACTTTCCACATTAGATGGTGAGTGTGTCTGTTTGGGACAGCAGTGTTAGCAGGCGTTCGGTGCGGTAGGCCAGTTCTTTGCGGCCTTGTTCCGTCTTGCTTTCCGAACGGCGAATTCCTCTGCGAATCAGTCGGGTATAGCCGATAAGAGCGGCTTTGTCATATAGGGACTGTATTTTCTGCTCATCATCGGTGTTCAAATAAGCCGCCAGTACCTTGTGGAAAAAGCGGGTGGACAGGTCAAAATCAAAGCCTTGAAAATGCTTGACATTCTCTTGGTTCAGTTCATGAAACCCGACAAAGGCATTGAAAATCGAGCCAAATTCAAAAATCGGGTGACCGACAGACAGGGTATCCATGTCAATCAGCAGGATCTCATCTTTTTGCACAACAATGTTTTTGGTGTGATAATCCCCGTGCAGCATACAGTCAGAATCCGGTACCTCTTCCACCAAACGCACCAGTTTTTGACCGGCTTCTTGGGGCAGATGCTCCTGTAGGAATGAGGCCCATGACAGGACGGTCTTTTTCATATCGGGCAGTTTGCCTTTTGGCACCACGGTGCTGTGCAGGGTTTTCATCAGGTGTACATATTCCTGTACGCACCAGTCGATTTTATCGGGTTCTTTGATGAGAATATCCGAAAAGGAACGGGCATTCAGCATTTCAAAAACAGAGCCGTAGTGGTCGTTTACCCGCACCACATCATAGGAAATGGCGGTAGGAATGCCCAAAATCAGAGCCAGACGAGCCACCTCCCGTTCATGAAGGATATCCTTCAGGGCATCCGAATGGATGTATACCTTCACAACGGTGTCTTGATTGACCCGATAGATAATGCCGTTAGAGCCTCGTCCGATTTCTTCACAGCCTTCAATGGAAATCTCCCGATAGGTTTTTCGCACCGTAATTATTTCGGTAAAACCGGTCATCTCCAACACCTCATAGATATCGGAATTGGCGTTAATCAGCTGCATGGTGGGATAGTTTTTTATCAAATGCAGCAGTATCCGCAGACCGGCACTGGAAATATAGCATAGGTTTTGTATGTCTATCAGAAAATGGGTGATGTTTTGACCGGCGATCAGACTTCGTATCTGCTGTTCCACGGCGGACGCATTGGTGGAATCAATGCGTCCTTCCAAACAGATGGTCAGCAAATCGCCGCTGTTTCGGCTGGATACCATACAATAGTCATCTCCTTTTGTTCCAATTTATCATTGATAAACGGGGAATTCGTCAGTCCCCTGCCGCATAGAGGTGGGGGACTTTTGGCTGTTTCGTTAAACAATGGTCATGATATCAGAAAAGCCGGTCACATTAAAGATTTCCTGATTCATTTCATTCACATGGGTCAGCCGCATGGCACCCTGCCGGTTCATCATTTTTTGGGCGGATAATAAAACTCTCAAACCGGCAGAAGAAATATAGGTCATTTTTTCGAGGTCAAAGGTCAGATCGTCAATGCCGGTAAGCTGTTCTTTCACAACGGCTTCCAGCTGAGGGGCAGAAGTAGTATCCAGACGGCCGTCAATGACAATTGTCAGCTTGGGGCCTTCTTTGATTTGTTGAATCGTCATGATAGTGGACTCCTTCCATTTTTTAGCGAGTAACACAAGAAACGGTACTTGCTTTCGGCTGTGATAACAGTCTTTTCTTTATGATAGCATGGTCAGGTTTTATTTGTCAATGACTATCCAAATATAATCATTTGGAATGTGGAAAGTGGAATGTGGAATGGAATAATGCATAATGTTTTGAATATCCGGCCGCCGGCAAGGACATTGACTTTGCGCTTTGGGCTATCAACAATTCCACATTCCGAATTGGTTTCCATTGTTCAGTGCTTGATATTTTATGTGTTTTGGTGTAGAATAAGGAAAGGTAAAATATGAAGATACGGAGCTGACAAAAATTGACAGAAGCATTGAAACAAGAAATTATCGGCTTGCGGAAACAAGTGATTGAACAGGAATTTTCACATCTTAACGATAAACAAAAAGAAGCCGCTTTAGCCCTTCAGGGACCGCTGTTGATTTTGGCGGGAGCCGGCAGCGGCAAAACCACCGTACTGGTTAACCGTGTGGCGCATATACTCCGCTGGGGTGAGGCTTATGAAAGTGACAGCCTGTATGGGGACTATTCCGAAGAGGAAATAGCCCTTCTGCGGGAAGCGGCGGCCGGCCATGCGGCACTGCCCGATACGCTGGCAGAAAAGCTGTCCGTTTCACGGGTATATCCGTGGCGGATTTTAGCCATCACTTTTACCAATAAGGCGGCCAAGGAACTGAAAGACCGCATCTGTGCAAAAGTAGGCGAACAGGGAAATGATATCTGGGCATCCACTTTCCATGCCTGCTGTACAAGGATTCTGCGGCGTTATGGCGATCAGCTGGGCTACACAAGCCATTTTACCATTTATGACACCGATGACCAAAAACGCCTGATCAAAGACTGCATGAAGGTGTTTGATATTGACGAGAAAATCCTGCCGGTCAAAACCATCATGGCAGAAATTTCTTCCGCTAAAGACAGCATGATAGCCCCCGACGAGTATCGGAAACAGAATGCGGCAGATATTCGGCTGTCTTCGGTGGCCAAGGTCTATGCCTTGTATCAGAAACGCTTATTGGCGGCTGATGCGATGGATTTTGATGATATTCTTTTCAATACCGTTACGCTGTTCCAAGTTTGTCCGGAAGTGCTGCAAAAATACAGCGAACAGTTCCGCTATATTATGGTCGATGAATATCAGGATACCAACCATGTGCAGTATTTGCTCATACATCTGCTGGCTATGTGCCACCACAATATCTGTGTGGTCGGTGATGATGACCAGAGTATCTATCGTTTTCGGGGTGCGACTATTCGCAATATTCTTGAGTTTGAAGAAGACTATGAATTTTCACGCTGTATCAAGCTGGAACAGAATTATCGTTGCACCCAAACCATTCTGTCGGCGGCCAACAGTGTGATTGCCCATAACTATGAAAGAAAGCCCAAGACCCTTTGGACACAAAATGATGCCGGCAACAAAATTATCGTCTATAACGCCATGGATGACCGAGATGAAAGTGATTATATTTTGTCAACGGTCAAGGAACAGGTAGAGGCCGGCGGCCATTACAGCGACTTTGCCATTCTTTACCGCATGAATTCACAGTCGCAGGGTATTGAACGTGCATTTGTCAAAGCAGGCATTCCTTACCGCATCATTGGCGGCCGCCGTTTTTATGAACGCAAAGAGGTGCGGGATATGGTGGCCTATTTAGCAGTCATCAGCAACCCGCACGATAACATACGATTGAAGAGAATCCTGAATGTGCCGAAACGGGGTATCGGCGACAAAACCGCCGCCGCTATTGAAGAAATCAGCACCGCACTGGGACAGAGTATGATGGACACCATGCGGCAGTCACAGCAGTTTGAAGCGTTGGCAAAAAGCAGTAAAAAACTGTTGGACTTCTGCGGAATGATTGACCAAATGAATGCCATGCTGGACACGGAGCCGGTGCATGAAATGTATGAACAGCTGCTGAAAAGCATTGGATACGAAACCTATCTGATACAATCCAATGAGTATACGGAAACAGCCCTTGACAACGTGCATCAGTTAGCCACAGCGATTGTTCAGTATGAAGAAGATAACGGCGAAGAAGCCACCCTTCAGGGCTTTTTGGAAGAAACCGCACTGATGACGGATATTGATGCCTACAGCGATGCGGAAGACTGTGTGGTCATGATGACACTGCATTCGGCCAAGGGACTGGAGTTTAACAGCGTTTTTATTCCGGGTATGGAAGAAAATATATTCCCCGGTTATCAGTCGACCCTCAGCGAACACGAAATGCAGGAGGAACGCCGTTTGGCGTATGTGGGACTGACACGAGCCAAAAAGCAGCTGTATTTGATTCATGCCGGTGTTCGCATGGTGTTTGGCCATACCAACCGCAACCGCCCGTCCCGATTCATTACCGAAATTCCCGACAGTCTGAAGGAAACCAAGCGAAAAGTGCTGTCCGCTAACCGGCTGACACAAGTTGATATCCCTTCTCCCAAAGAAGTCCGCAAAACGGATATTGCCTTTAGCCATACCATTACGCCTACATCTGCAACACAAACCTCACAAACCTTTTCAGTGGGTATGCGTGTCAGTCATAAATCCTTTGGCGAAGGCACCATTCTGGATATCAAACCGGCCGGTTCCGATTATATGCTGGAGATTGCTTTTGATAAAATCGGCACCAAAAAACTCATGGCCAATTATGCAAAGCTGACCATCTTGAACTGAATCGAGCGTGAAATGTGTGTGGTGTCAGTCGACCCCTCATTCCCAAGCCCAAAGCCAAGCATTGACATAAAGCCAAAAGGATTCCTGTTGTTAACCATCATCATGACGGAGGAGAACGCCATGCCCGCTATTGTTTCTCACTACCTTTTAGCAGAAAGGGTACGCACAGCCCTGAAAGAAAACCGGCCGCAGCTGGCACTGAATCCGGTTGCGTTTACTTGGGGTGCCTCAGGCCCCGATATATTTTTCTGTCACCGCCTGATGCCGCATCAAAGGGGACGCAGTCTTCGAGCCATCGCCACCGAAATGCACAATCGTCCGGCTCATATATTGCTGAATTATCTGGTCAGCTATGCTCGCCATCACAAAAGCGATTTGCTTATGAGTTATGCACTGGGTTTTGTTACGCACTATGCCTTTGATTCTGTGGCACATCCGTTTATTCTGTATTCCGCAGAGGTTATGTCTTATCACCACCCCGAAAAACACGCTTCTATTTGTCATAATGAGATTGAAGCATCACTGGATACCCTTTTCTTATGGAAGGAACGCCGCCAAAGCATTTCTTCGTTTCCTCTGCAAAGTGCTGCACCGCTTTGTCCTTCTGTCAATTTGGCGATTGCCAAAGCCCTGCAAGGCTATCTGCTTTATGCCTTTGACAAAAGGGTTTACCTTTCCGAAATTGTGCAGGCACAAAAAGACTGGAGTCACTCGTTATCTTCGCTCTATGACCGCACCGGCCTGAAATACCATGTCATTCGGAGCGGTGAACGGCTTATCGGTCTGCCGCCGCTGCTTTCTCCCCTGTTTCGGCGGGACGTACCCGACTTGACCGGCGACCCTGCCAATCTTCAGCACAACCCATGGTTTGCCGCCCAACAAAAAGCCGAACATACCGACAGCTTTTTCGACTTGGCCGACCAATCCGAATTATTGTCCCTCCAACTTATTGCCAACCTTCTTTCCGGTCACCCTCTCACCGC
>CADCOZ010000223.1 GCA_902803125.1 uncultured Ruminococcus sp. | reverse complement strand
GTGCGATGGAACAGAAAGCATTGGCCGAGAGCATTACAAGAGTACTGTATCCGGAAGATAACCATTCCGCAGGCAAGAGCCTGCGGCTGAGTCAGCAGTATTTCTTGGTTTCCGCAACGGTGCAGGATATTATTCAGCGTCATCTGAGAGATTACGGCACCTTGGATAACCTGCCCGATGTCGTAGCGATTCATCTGAACGACACCCACCCGGTACTGGCCATTCCCGAACTGATGCGTATCATGCTGGATGAATGCGGCTATGACTGGGATCAGTCATGGGATATCGTAACCAGAACGATTGCCTATACCAACCATACCGTTATGAGCGAAGCACTGGAGTGCTGGCAGGTGGATATGTTCTCCCGCAAGCTGCCCCGCATTTATCAGATCGTTGAAGAAATCAACAGACGTTTCTGCGAAAAGATGCACAAGGCCGGCGTGGACGGCTGGAAGATCGGCAGAATGGCGGTCATCAATGACGGTATCGTTAAGATGGCCAACCTCGCCGTCATCGCAAGCCATTCGGTCAACGGCGTTTCTAAACTGCACAGCGAGATTCTCAAGGACTCTGTTTTTGAGGATTTCTACACCATCACACCCGAAAAGTTCAAGAATGTAACCAACGGTATTGCCCACAGACGCTGGCTGAACCAGTCCAACCCCGGTCTGGCCACCCTGATTACCGAATTGATTGGTGACGAGTTTACCCGTGATGCCAACGCCCTTGAAGGTCTGATGGCCTATAAGAGTGATCCGGCTGTTTTGGAAAAGCTGGCCGCCATCAAGAAGCAGAACAAGGAGCGTATGGCTCGCTATATCAGAGAAAATAACGGCCTTGTGGTCGATGTGGATTCTATCTTTGACGTACAGGTCAAGCGTCTGCATGAATATAAGCGTCAGCTGATGAACGCCCTGCACATCTATAGCACCTATCAGTGGCTGCGGGAAAATCCCGATGCCGATTATGTTCCCAAAACCTATATTTTCGGAGCCAAAGCGGCACCCGGTTACTACTTTGCCAAGCAGATTATCCAGTTCATTGTGGAGCTGGCCAATAAAATCAACAATGACCCCCGTGTGAACCGCAAGCTGAAAGTGGTCTATCTGGAAGATTATCGTGTATCCGTTGCCGAAAAGCTGATTCCTGCCGCTGAAATCAGCGAACAGATTTCCTTGGCCGGCACAGAAGCCTCCGGTACCAGCAACATGAAGTTTATGATTAACGGTGCCATCACACTGGGAACACTGGACGGTGCCAATGTAGAAATTCACGATGTTGTCGGCGATGACAACGCCCTGATTTTCGGCATGACAACACCGGAGGTCACCCAGCTGATCAAGCAGGGCTATTATCCTTCCGTGCCGTATAACAACAACCATATTATCAGACGTGCGGTAGACGGTATCCGTTCCGAATTCGGCCCGCACTTTGAAGATATTTTCATGTCCCTGTCTACCAAAGACCCCTACATGGTACTGGCTGACTTTGCGGACTATTCCCACATTCAGCAGAAAGCCTCCGGTCTGTATCTGGACACAACCGCTTGGAACAGAATGTCCCTTGTCAATATCGCCAAGGCCGGCCGCTTTGCCGCCGACCGTTCCATCCGTGACTACGCCGAAACCATCTGGGGCAGCAAGCCCGTTAACCTCTCCTGAGTGTTGGAGGGCTGATGCTCTCCGCACGTTTGCGGCGTGTGAATTGTTCTTCATTATCTGCACCGCCATGAGGTTCCTTGATATGGGAACCTCACGGGGGTGTTTTTGTTACGGAAACTATATCGACATTGACTCCATTGACAATTTTCCATGTTTTTAAAAATTTTTCTTGACAAATGAAATCCGCAGGTGTATAATAATACTCGTTGCAGAAAGTAAATATTTATACGCGAGTGTGCTGGAACTGGCAGACAGGCACGTTTGAGGGGCGTGTGTTTTACGACGTACGGGTTCAAGTCACGTCACACGCACTATGTTGAAAGGCTGTACCGAAAGGGTGCGGCCTTTTTTCGTGTATGGCAGTCAAGGAAAAAGTGCAGTCGGAC
>CADCOZ010000222.1 GCA_902803125.1 uncultured Ruminococcus sp. | reverse complement strand
TGGCGGGTCTATTGCCAAGGCTCTGAAAAAATATACAGACCATACGGTTTACGGCATGAACCGCAGTCCGGAACCCTTACAGAAGGCTTTGGCCTGCGGAGCGATTGATGCTGTGGCCGACCGTCAGACATTAGCCTTGGCTGACATGGTATTTTTAGGGGTTTATCCGGAGGCGGCTGTTGAGTTTGTCCGCACCAACGCCGCCTATTTCAAAAAAGGCTGTATCGTGCTGGATACCAGCGGCATCAAAACAAAAATCTGCCCACAGCTGTCTGCATTGAGTCAGGAGTATGAGTTTGTGTTCGTTGGATTTCATCCGATGGCCGGCAAAGAAAAAAACGGTTTTGACGTATCAGAGGCAGACTTATTTGTTGGGGCCAGTGCCATCTTGATACCCGGACAGGCCCCGCAAACCGCTGTGGATACAGCCGCCTCACTGATGAAGAAACTGCGGTTCGGTCAGGTGGTCTTTTCCACGCCGGAAGAACACGACAAGATGATAGCCTTTACCTCTCAGATTCCTCATGTGTTGGCGTGTGCGTATGTATTCAGTCCGCAGTGTCCGAACCATAATGGTTTTTCGGCCGGCAGTTATCGTGATGTGTCCCGTGTGGCCAACATCAATGCCGCTCTATGGTCGGAACTGTTCATCGAGAATCAGGAACCCTTAGTCAATGAGATTCAAACACTGATTGACCACTTGAAAGAGATTCAGCAAGGGATTCTCAACGGAGATCGAGAGAGTTTAGCCCGTCTTTTGCACAGAGCCAAAGAAATCAAGGAGGCGTTGGGAGAATGAAAACGGTTCATGTCCATACCGGCCAAAGCTATGATATTTTGATTGAACATCATATTCTGGAACAGGCAGGCGAGTATATTCGTCCCCTGACCAAAGCGATTCGTGCCGTGATTGTCAGTGACACCCATGTAGCCCCCCTATATGCCGAAACCGTGCGGCAATCCTTGATAAAAAACGGGTTTGATACCTCTGTATGTGTGTTTGAAGCTGGAGAAAAAAATAAACGTCTGTCTACTATTGAACGTATGTACAGCCATTTTGTGGAACATCACCTGACCAGAACCGATCTTGTGGTTGCGTTGGGCGGCGGTGTTACGGGAGATATGGCCGGATTTGCCGCCGCCACCTATCTTCGGGGAATCAACTTTGTACAGATACCGACCAGTTTGTTGGCACAGGTTGATTCTTCCGTTGGCGGAAAGACCGGTGTAGACCTGCCGGCCGGAAAGAATCTTGTCGGTGCGTTTTGGCAGCCGATCGCCGTGCTGATTGATCCGGAAACCCTGCACACCCTGCCGGAACCGTTCTTTCAAGACGGCTTGGGAGAAGTGATTAAATACGGGTGTATCAAAAGTCCGGCACTTTTTGAAAGATTGGAACAGGAGAAGGCCAAGGACTTTATTGATGACATCATTTTTGAATGTGTTTCCATCAAACGGAATGTGGTGGAAAATGACGAGCGTGACACCGGCGAAAGGGCCATTCTGAACTTCGGTCATACACTGGGTCATGCCATCGAAAAGTTAGAGAATTACAGCGGCATCTCACACGGTGAAGCGGTTGCGGTCGGATCGCTTTTGATAAGCCGAGCCGGCCAGCGGCAGGGCTTGACCGCAGACGGTACAGCCGAACGGTTGGAACGTCTGCTGAAAAAATACGGCCTGCCAACAGCATCTCGCTTTCCCCTATCATCCATCATTTCCGCCACACAGGGCGATAAAAAGAGTACCGGTCATAGCATTACGTTGGTTTGTTTGAAAGACATTGGCACCTGTTTCCTGCATAAAATACCGATTGAAAAACTGACCACTTTTTTTGAATGCTCCTAAACAAGTGCCATACACAGAAAAACAGTCCCGTTTCCTGAACGGTTTAGCCGTCAGAAAACGGGACTTTCTATGTTCATGTGAGTTCGATGATAACCCCACCTGTCAGCAAAACTGACATTCCAGTCAAATCAAAATACCATGACAATGGTCTATTTCATGCTGAATGATCTGTGCCATAAACCCCTGATAGGTACCTTTGCATTTCTGCATCATCATATTCTGATAGGTGACCTCTATCCGTTGGTAACGGTTGGCTGTTCTGGTGCCGGTCAGCGACAGACAGCCTTCTTCGGCTTCATAACTTTCTGCCGAATGAGCCGTGATACACGGGTTCAGCATGACAAAAGGCATTTCACCGATGAGTACCACGATAATATTCTTTCGAACCCCAATCATATTGGCCGCCAGCCCGACACAATGCCCTTTATGAGCCAACAGCGTATCCATCAAATCCTTTGCGGTGGGGATATCGGCCGCTTGAGCCGGCTGTGACGGCTGCATGAGAAACATTACATCTTTAACAATAGGCTTAACCATGATGATTCTCCTTTTCTTTGACAAATGAGAAATTCCATGCCAACGGAAATCAATTTTGTTCCGTCAGCCACTTGGGGGAAAACTTTTTCTGGCGAGCGGGTGACCCCGCAGGACTTAATGTTTTCCCCCAACCCCCTTTTCAAAATTCGCTGACTTTGACCTCATCAAACATTATTCATTATTTATTCTTTATTTCTGCCGGGGATGTATAAAGTGAGCAGTTCTGTGACAGACTACTAACACCAAGAGATAGGAGGCAATTCTTGATGACCATGATAACTTGCAGTGAAAAATGTGTGCATCAATCAGAAGGATACTGTACACTGTGTACCGCCGCCGCTGTAACGGACACTACCACACGAGGCTGTATCCATCAGGAAAAACCGATGGTATCTTCCCTATCACTCAACCGCCCAACGCCGAAACGGCCTCTCTGATGTTCCGCACAGCAATAATCTCCATCGTGCAGTTCTTCGGCAGAACAAGCCCTTTCAGATTGTGGTACGGGAGGATACAGTGCTGAAAGCCAAGCCGAGCCGCTTCTGTTACACGCAGTACAGCCTGATTCACGCTGCGAATCTCTCCTGTCAGCCCCACCTCACCAAAGGCCAACAAATTTTCCGGCACCACAATGTCCTTCAAACTGCTGACCAACGCCAAGGCTACGGCTAAATCAGTGGCGGGTTCATCCAGACGCAAACCGCCAATAACATTGACATAGGTATCCATGCTGGAGAAGAAATAGCCACATCGTTTTTCCAACACGGCCAACAGCATGGACATTCGGTTATAATCGAAACCGGTCGACATCCGGCGGGCATTACCGTAGCCGGAATTGGTCACCAACCCCTGTATTTCGGCTAAAATCGGTCGGGAACCCTCCATGGTGCAGGCCACACAAGTGCCGGACACGTTTTTCGGACGGCCGGACAGCAGCATCAGCGAGGGATTCTCCACTTCGGATAACCCGCTGTCCCCCATCTGAAAAACGCCAATTTCATTGGTAGACCCGTAACGGTTCTTGACCGCCCGCAAAATGCGGTAGGACATTTGTTTTTCACCCTCAAAGTACAGAACCGCATCTACGATATGTTCCAACACCTTCGGGCCGGCTATCGCCCCGTCTTTATTGACGTGGCTGACAACAATACAGGGAATGTCCAATGCTTTAGCCGTCCGCATCAGGATGTTGGTACATTCCCGTACCTGCGTCACACTGCCGGGGGATGAACTCAATTCCCGATAGTTCATGGTTTGAATCGAATCCACCATTACCAAATCCGGTGTTTCGCTTTGTATCTGATCGGCTATAACGGCCATATCCGTTTCGGTCATGATATACAGATTACCGCTGTTCACTCCCAGACGTTCGGCACGGAGCTTGATCTGCCGCTTGGATTCCTCGCCGGAAATATAGAGGATTTTCAGAATTTTACCCAAATGACTGCACATCTGCATCAGAATGGTAGATTTGCCAATACCAGGGTCACCGCCCAACAGCACCAAAGACCCCTTGACAATGCCGCCGCCCAACACTCTGTCCAGTTCTTTCAAGCCGGTGTAGTACCGCTGTTCGTCCTCTGTGGTGATTTGAGAGATGGGCACGGGAACGGCAGAGGGCTGTCTTTTCTGTGCCGGCAAGACAGATGAACTCTTGCCGGTTTCCCTCACCTCTTCACTCATCGTGTTCCATTCCCCGCAGGACGGACATTTGCCATACCATTTGGCACTCTCATACCCGCATTCGGAGCATATATACATACTTTTTAGCTTTGAACCTGCCATGCTATCTACTTCCTTTGGTTAACATATGTGAGGATACCACAGCTGACGGCAAAGGCCATCTGCTGCTGATAACTGTCCTCTGCTAAACGAGCCGCTTCTTCCGGATTGGACAAAAAACCGCACTCGACAATCACCGCCGGCACCTCTGCATGGGATAAAATATAGATCTCATTGTCAGAAGGTTTCAGTTCCCGATGATTATCCGGCTGTAATAAGCCGATGACCGATTGGCGAATGGCCTCTCCCAACTGCTCACTTCTCGTACTGCCGACGGTATAAAAAATCTGTGTACCGTAGTATTGGCTCTGCTCAAATTTGTTCTGATGTATGCTGACAAGAATCTGGTTGGGATCGCTGTTGATGATTGCCGTGCGGTTCTTTAAGTCGGACACTTTCTTTTCCCGTGTGGTGCCGGCAGAGGCATCATAAATTGACACGTCTGTTTCTCTGGTCATTCGAACTTCATAGCCGTAGGCCTTCAGCATATCCCGCAGTTTTAAGGCAATACTGAGATTGATGTCTTTTTCATATAACCCATTGTCCACTGCTCCACTGTC
>CADCOZ010000221.1 GCA_902803125.1 uncultured Ruminococcus sp. | reverse complement strand
CACCGGCGTTAATCATAAGACCGTCCTTTTGGCCGTAAGCGGCGTGGATTTTGTCCACGATATCCCCTTCGTGGTTCGACTGGTAAACCTCTAACGCCAGTCCAAGGGCAGCCGCCCGTTGGCGTACCGCCTGTTCAATGCTTTCGGCGGTTTCCGTGCCGTAAACGTGCCTATCACGAATCCCTACCATATTCAGATTGGGACCCAACAAAAAAAGTATCTGTTTCATCTTCTATCGTCCTTTCTCTTTCATTGAGGTGTACCAACAGATGGCCACAAACGCACAAGCAAAAAGAAGCAAAAAGCCATATTTGCATCACAATTTATTTTTCTCTGAAAGAATGGTGTATAGTTGTGTATAGTTGTACATACCTTTTATATATTTTATAATATAATATATTGTTTTGTTTTTATATGAAAGGGTATATAAACCATACACAACCCTACACCAACTTTAGAAAATGATTGCATCGTCACTTCATAGGACTTATCCGGTTGCGTCAGGTCAACACCCCGATAATAAAACCTGTCGTTCATTCTGACCTTTTCATACCTGTCGATAACTTCCTTTATTTTTCTTCATGAGCAATATGACGGGTTATGACGGGTTGTACATACCTTTATATATTTTTTTATATATATTTTTTTATTCTATCTATGCTTTTTTGTTTTTGCGCGAAAGGGTATATAAACCCGTCATAACCCGTCATAATTCTAAAAAAGAATTATCCAATTGTGATGTTATATAACGCATCTTCCTTGCGAAGAACGATGCCGCAGTAACACCAACCATCCGTTTTCTTTACTCATTCATACGCTACATCCTTCCCTTTCTCGGCACAACGGTATACACAAAGCGAATACCTCTTTGCTTCAGCTGCCGCTTGCCGGCTTCAAAAAATCGAAGGCCGTCTTCCGTGGGGGTATATTTCAGAGCCACTTCAATATGGAAATGGGCAAATGTTCGCTCGCCGTATTGGTCGGCATAGCCTTTACTTTCAATATAGCGAACATAATTATTGATTTTTTCCTGCATGGTTTTCAGGTGGTCGGCTTCCTGTATCAGCCACGGATAGGGGTCGATAATCAGCAGTGAAAGGGTATTGGTGCTTTCATCAATGCCCATGGCATCAATGCTGTTGGGATCTTTAACGGACATTGTTTTCCTCCTTTTTGCGGTGATTGAGCAGTGGGATTTTGCGGCGGGGTCCGACTTCCATTTTGCGGCGGAGCTTAATGGACCAGCCGTGTTCCTCCGAACGCGGCACCAGAAGAATGGATTTCATGCCCGCTAAATTGGCACCCAAAACATCTGTATAGATTTGATCGCCTACCACTAAAACCGACTGCGGCTTTTCTTTGAGCTTGCGTTTGGCTCGAATGAAACCGAAGGGAAAGGGCTTCAGACTCATGGCCACACATTCCAAGCCGACACTGTCGGCAAACGGACGGATACGCTTTTTGAAATTATTGGAACAAATGACAATACGGATACCGCCGGCTTTGATGGTATCAATCCATTCCTGTACGCCTTCATAGGGGACTTTAGACGTGGGCGGTGCCAAGGTGTTGTCCACATCCAACAAAATGACATCTGTGCCAAGCTGCCGCAGCAGTGTCAGGTTAATATCGGTGACGTGCCGCACAGCTACCGTGGGTTTTAACAGACTCATGCTGTCCTTCACACTCCTTTTCTGGCCGCCGCCGCGGCAACAAAAATAAGGATACTCCCGCCGCAGCGGTGATATCTGCCAAAACAGACCCTCCGCACAAACGGAAATATCCTTTGATTTCTGGGTGCTTTCCTCCACATACGGCCATGAATGAACGGCCTTGTGATAACACCATTATTGTTATGTTTGTCAACGCAAACACATCAAGAGCAATTCATTCCGCCGTCTGTAAAAACGGAGAACCTCTTGCCCCTGCAGAGTAAAATACAAACGGTCAAGCCTTATTTGTACTTACGCTTACGAGCAGCTTCAGACTTCTTTTTACGCTTTACAGAAGGCTTTTCATAAGCTTCTCTTTT
>CADCOZ010000220.1 GCA_902803125.1 uncultured Ruminococcus sp. | reverse complement strand
CCCCACAAGCCTTTGAAAAGCTTGCGAAAAACTTTTTTGTTGTTGTCTTTCAAGCTCCTGACAAACCAAACAATTGTATTCTTCCGTCACTTTTGCGTTTCCCTTACCGGTTCTCGAAAGCTTGCCTTTCTCACACATTATTCGTTATTCACTATTGCCCTTCCCTATCGAAATTCGCTGATTCTTTGGCTTTTTAATTTTCGTGTTGATATGGCACAAAGCATCATGATGCCGCTGGATGTTTTATTTCCTTCATACACCCCCAAAAGCAAAAAAGAACTGTAAAGAGAGGGTAACTGCACCTCTCTTTACAGTTCTTTATGATTCGTTCCGGAAAAACTGCTGTCATCACAGCCATAACGATAACAAGAAATCCTCCCAAGCACAGAAATTTATGAACCGTGCAAAACACTAAAGCGGTACTCCTTCGGTGTCATGTGGAATTTCTTCTTGAAGATTCTGTTAAAGTACGATAAATTGGTAATGCCAATACTGGCCGCTACTTCTGTAATTTGTACACGGGTCGTCAGCAATAAATTGGAAGCAATATTCAAACGGTAGTCATTGATGTATTCGATACAGGTCATGCCCATGTATTTCTTGAAAAACCGCATGAAATAATGCTTGCTGAGATTGACCGTTTCGGCCAACTCATCAATCGTGATGTTGTTCATGTAGTTTTCGTTGATATAGTCGATGATCGCCCGAATGTTCTTCGTGGTAACATCCTTGATGACCGATTCACCGTTATCGCTGATAAAAACATACCGAAACAGTTCATAAAACAGACCGTATACTTCCGCTTTCAGCTTGATTTCAAAACATTCGCTCTTTTCGTCATAAACAGAGATCATGTTCCGCACCCTTTGACAAATCTGCTGATAGTGGGGATGATCCTCCGATATAACGACCGGACAAATATAACTGTTTTCCACAAACGGTACAAAATACTTGATGGAACAAGCATCTGCACTGTTCCCCGTCATCAGATTCATGTTGAAAATAACCGAACGGAACACCGTCCTCTTATTCTCACATAACCGAAAAGAATGCAGTACAGAAGGGTTCACAAAAACAATGTCGCCCTTCCGAACATGATAATCTGCGAAATCTACCGACTCGATATACTCTCCTTCTTCTACATACACAATCTCCATTTCATCATGCCAATGCATGGGAAAGGTAGTGTAG
Organism: uncultured Ruminococcus sp.; assembly: GCA_902803125.1. Lineage (GTDB taxonomy): Bacteria > Bacillota > Clostridia > Oscillospirales > Acutalibacteraceae > UBA1213. The sequence goes on along the minus strand of CADCOZ010000220.1, from coordinate 8,057 downwards.
TAGTCCGGCATAATCGTTTTGTTGACCACATAGGGCAGTAAAAAATCTCCTTTCTGCCCGGTTTCTTTCAAACTCATCAGCTCGTCCCGCTGCATATTTTCGACTCCCTTATTGCAATCCACACACAGCCATTAAGCGGAGTTGCGAATTTTTCATTAGCCTTCAGAATAACCCCTCTTCTGTTCTCAGGCGTGGATTACCTTTTTGTCAGCAGAGAATACCGCAAACGCCGCCTCTGCTGCCTCTTTTGCTATAGCATCATACTATTGTGTTGGTTCATAACAAACCCATTAGGATGCCATTCATTCCACCGCCTGTCAAAACGGTGGAATCCCTGCTCGCTAAGTTGACTGACAACTCACCGATTCCCTGCTGTCTTTTTGACCCAACAGGGCATTTGATTCTTCACATTTTTACAGTCAAAACCGTTGCCCGCCGACACAAATTCTTGTATACAGCGGCTCCATCATCTCTTCCAATTCTTGTTATCGTACCGTACCGGATGGCTGCATGACGACTTTTTAATGTTCTATAGGAATATTATAATATGTGTTTTTCGATTTGTCAAATATTTCAGGCAAGTTTTTTTCTTTTTTCGAAAATATAATGTTTGCGATTTTTCATTTCATTTTTCTCTTTTATTGGAAACTATTCGCAGGCAATCCACTGGAAAACATTTCCTGTAAAATACCAAATCCGCCAAATTGCCGGTTTTCAAAAGATTTTCTCTTGTATGGAAATATCGTTTATGTTATAATAGGGCTGTAATCACTCATTAACGTTTTGGAAAGGAAGGAACGTGAATGTATAAAATTGTCAGAAAGAAAGTGCTGAATCCAACCGTTTCACTGATGGAGATTGAAGCACCGTTAATTGCCCGCAAAGCCGAACCGGGGCAGTTTATTATTTTCAGAGCCAAAGAGGACAGCGAACGGGTGCCGCTGACGATTGCCGATTTCGACAGAGATAAAGGCACCGTGACCATCATCTACCAGATTGTCGGCGGCTCCACTATGGAGCTGGACACCCTTCAGGAAGGGGACAGCCTTCAGGATTTTGTCGGCCCGCTGGGTCGTGCCAGTGAAACCGACGGCTTGAAAAAAGTGGCGGTTGTTGGCGGCGGCGTTGGCTGTGCGATTGCCTATCCGCTGGCCAAAAAGCTGTCGGCTTTGGGCTGTGAGGTACACAGCATTATCGGCTTCCGCAATAAAGAACTGGTCATTTTAGAAGACGAGTTTCAAGCCGTCAGCCGTGAACTGCGTATCATGACCGATGACGGCAGCTATGGCACCAAAGGCCTGGTGACCAATGCCTTGGAAACACTGATTCAGGAAGGCAATCAATACGATGAAGTCATCGCTATTGGCCCTGTCATTATGATGAAGTTTGTCTGTCTGCTGACCAAGCAGTACGGTATCAAGACCATCGTCAGCATGAATCCAATCATGATTGACGGCACCGGTATGTGCGGCGGCTGTCGTCTGACCGTAGGCGGCGAAACCAAATTTGCCTGCGTGGACGGTCCCGACTTTGACGGTCATTTAGTCGATTTTGACGAAGCCATGCACCGCGGCACGATGTATAAGGAATTTGAAGCACACGCCCGTGACGCATCCTGTCATCTGATGAAAAAGGAGGTTTGAACCACATGGCTGTACAAAGAAATATGAATCCGCACCGCTGTCCGATGCCGGTGCAGGATCCGTCTGTCCGCAGACACAACTTTGAGGAAGTCGCTTTGGGCTATACTTACGAAATGGCCGTGGAGGAAGCCAAACGCTGTTTGAACTGTCCGACCAAACCCTGTACAACCGCCTGTCCGGTGTCCATCAATATTCCCGCCTTTATTGAAAGAATCGCCAATGAAGATATGGAAGGGGCGTATCAGATTATCGCTCAGTCCAGTTCCCTGCCGGCTGTCTGCGGCCGAGTCTGTCCGCAGGAAAGACAGTGTGAAAGCCAATGTGTCCGAGGCAAAAAAGGCGAAAGTGTCGGCATTGGACGGCTGGAACGCTTTGTAGCAGATTATCACCGTGAACACTGTACCGAAAAGCCCGCCGTGCCGACCCCCAACGGTCACAAAGTGGCTATTATCGGTGCCGGTCCCAGCGGTCTGACAGCGGCGGGTGACTTGGCCAAGTTAGGCTATCAGGTGACCATCTATGAAGCCCTTCATGTAGCCGGCGGCGTTTTAGTCTATGGAATTCCCGAATTCCGTCTGCCGAAAATCATCGTGCAGAAAGAAATTGACAATCTCAAGGCCATTGGCGTGACCATTGAAACGAATATGGTCATCGGCAAGATACTGACCATTGATGAACTGTTTGAAATGGGTTATGAAGCGGTTTATATCGGAAGCGGTGCCGGACTGCCCCGTTTCATGAATATTCCGGGCGAAAGCCTGAAGGGCGTGTATTCTGCCAACGAGTACCTCACCCGCATTAACCTGATGAAAGCCTATTTGCCCAACAGCAAAACCCCGATTCGCCACAGCAAAAAAGTGGCGGTCGTCGGCGGCGGCAACGTGGCGATGGATGCCGCCCGTTCTGCCATGCGGATGGGAGCCGAAGAAGTTTCTATTGTCTACCGCCGCAGTATGGACGAACTGCCGGCTCGTAAAGAGGAAGTCGAACACGCACAGGAAGAGGGCATTATCTTCCGCACCTTATCCAACCCCGTGGAAGTGCTGGGCAGCGAACAAGGCGAGGTCTGCGGACTGAAATGTGTAGAAATGGAGCTGGGCGAACCCGATGAAAGCGGCCGCCGCCGTCCTGTCGTCAAACCCAACAGCGAATTCATTCTTGACATTGACACCATGATTATGGCCATCGGCACCAGTCCCAACCCCCTGATACGCTCCACCACACCCGGCCTGACCGTCAACAAGCACGGCTGTATTGTCACAGACGGCGACAGCGGCTTAACGAGCCGTGAAGGTGTCTATGCCGGCGGTGATGCCGTCACCGGAGCCGCCACCGTCATCCTTGCCATGGGAGCCGGCAAAGCCGCCGCCCAATCTATCCACGAATGGATAACCGCCAAATAGTTGGCGGGCGTTGCCCTCCAAACCTCCCAGCAGGGGCTTTACCCCTGCACCCCACCAAGGGCTCTGCCCTTGGAACCCGCTGGGGGAAAACTTTTTCTGGCGAAAAAAAGTTTTCCCCCAGACCCCCTTTCAAAATTCGCTAACTTTTTCGGGCGAAAAAAGTATTCAGCCCCCTGTTCTCACACATTATGCATTTCAAAAACCCCCTGCCGATGGATTCTATACCGTCAGCAGGGGGTTTTTCGGGTTCATACATAGTACCTTCTCAAAAACATAAAAGACACCGCCATCACAGCGGTGCCTCATCGCAACAAAACAAAATAATTATTCAGAAAAACCGGACTGGATCAGCTTGACAAGGCTTTCAACAGCGGCCTCTTCATCGGCACCGTCAGCCATTACCTTAATAGTAGTACCGCCAACAATACCCAGAGAAAGAACGCCGAGCAAACTCTTGGCATTCACTCTTCTCTCTTCCTTCTCAATCCAGATAGAAGACTTGAACTCATTAGCCTTCTGGATGAAGAAGGTGGCCGGACGAGCGTGCAGACCAACCTGATTCTGAACCATTACTTCCTTGACGAACATTAAAATTCCTCCTCATCAAAAAAATATATCCCCTTATATTCATAACCAAAGCATTCGGTGATTCCTTCTGCCTCGTGTTACACTACAATTATAGCATAATTTGAGCATTTATCAACTGTTTTACAAAAGTTTGGATTTATATACGATTTGAAATCTTTTAACAACGCAGATTTTTGTGCAACTTGACATAAATGTGGAAAAATATTATGCTTAATCAAGCATAAATCGGTTTTTTGTACCGAATTTTCTTTCCAATTATTACTATTTTTTTGATAAAAATCGGCAATATTCTCTGCATTTTCATTCGTTTCGAACCAATTTAAGAGGGATTTGTTAATTTTTGACAATAGTAATCCTTATCGAAAGAAAAAGTTTTGTACTTTTCATAAATTTGCTTGCTTAGCCTGCTGATCGAGAGCAAAAAGGAGTACTTTATTTCACATATCGTACGCTTTTTTACGGATAAAAGCCCTTCCGTTCGGAAATTTACTGCTTTTTTCAACATAAAATGAAAAGGGTGACACAGAAAGCACCTTTCACATTTTTGTTAATAATAGCACTAAAATGACATAAACTATTCTAATATGCCCTTTTCCCGCAAAAACTTTCTATCCTTTTCGTCCAAGGCCACCTTTGTCAACAAATCCGGACGGCGGCGGGCGGTTTCGAGCAGAGCCTGTTCTCTTCGCCAGCGTTCAATGTTGGCATGGTGACCGCTCAGCAGTACCTCCGGCACCGCCTGATCACGCCACACCGCCGGTTTGGTGTATTGAGGATATTCCAGCAGACCGCTGTAATGGCTTTCTTCCTCAAAGCATAAATCGTCCGACAGCACCCCCGGAATCATGCGGCAAATACTGTCCGTCAGCACCAAAGCCGGCAGTTCTCCGCCGGTCAGCACATAATCCCCAATGGACAGCTCTTCATCTATATAGGTATCCAGCACCCGCTGATCCACCCCTTCATAATGCCCGCACAGCAGCACCAGATTGTCATAGGCCGCCAGCGAACGCACCTTTTCCTGCGTCAGGGTGGTTCCCTTCGGTGACAGATAAATGATATGCGGGCGGTCGGACACCTGTCCGCACAGATCTTCAATGCATAGGGCAATCGGTTCCGCCTTCATCAGCATTCCCATACCGCCGCCATAGGTGCTGTCATCCACCCGCTTGTGCTTATCAAAGGCGTAGTCCCTCAGCTGGTGACAACGCAGGTCAACAATTCCTTTGGCTCTGGCACGGCCGATAATACTCTCGTTCAGCACCGCTTCACACATCTCCGGAAACAGGGTGATAATATCAATCCTCATCGTCAAAAATCCCCTTCAGCGGACGAATTTTCACCACACCGCCGTCAATATCCTTCTCTATAACCACATCGGGAATCACCGGCACATAATAGTCCCGTCCGTCCTTAGTCACTTGGTATACATCATTGGCACCCGTTTTCAGCACCTCCGTCAACGTGCCGTAAACGGTTCCGCTGTCCGCATCTTCCACCCGCAGACCCAATAAATCCTGAATAAAGAAGGTGCCTTTGGGCAGACGAACATCATCACGGTTCAGATACACCACCCGCCCCCGCAGTCTGTCCGCTTCTTCAACACTGTGAATATCTTCGAACAAAACGACAGCAATATTTTTATGTGCCTTGGCACTGATTACCGAACGCTCCGTACCGTCTGCTTCATACAGCCGCTTCAAACGGCACAAAAACGCCGCACTGTCACACCACGGATCAATCCGCACCTCTCCCTTGAGGCCGTGTGTACCGACAATTTTTCCGATTTCCAAAAACTGTTTTTTCATGTTTTTACCTCGCTGTTGGCTGTCACTGAGTATATGGAAAAAGGAGAAGTCCAACGGATCAGACCTCTCCTCTGCTGTTTGTTCAGTGGTTCCTGCGGATTACTCAATCTCCACCTGAATCTTTTCTTCCTGTCTGGCGGCCGCCGCTCTCATCACGGTACGGATGGCTTTGGCAATACGTCCCTGCTTGCCGATGACTCTGCCCATATCTTCTTCGGCCACATGAAGATGGTACACAATAATACCTTCCTCATTCTTTTCGTCAACGGTAACAGAAACGTCCTCCGGCTTTCCGACAAGACCTTTAACAATTGCGATCAATAATGCTTCCATGCTATCCTCCGCAAAAGTTCATCAGATAATGTTGTTCTTCTTCAGCAAAGCCTTCACGGTATCGGTCGGCTGTGCGCCGTTGGCAATCCACTGCTTTGCTTTGTCAGCGTCTACTTTGAACTCTGACGGATCGGCCAGGGGATTGTAGGTACCGATTTCCTCGATGAATCTGCCGTCACGGGGATATCTGGAATCTGCTACTACTACACGATAGAAGGGAGCCTTTTTTGCACCAACACGGCGCAGTCTGATTTTTACTGCCATTGAATTTACCTCCAACAATTTGACATGGCGCATACACGCCGTCAGTTTAATTTATATTTTCACCAATAGTATTGAGTACATTGGATGAAAGACAAAAAGAATCACGATTTTTTGCGTTTGCCATCGCCCTGACCGTGGAACAGTCCCTGATTCATCGGCATACCGCCCAAGCCCGGCAGCTTTCTTCTGCGGCCGTATTTATCTCTGGCGTTCATGCCCTTCATGAACTTCTGCATTTCCTCGAATTTCTTCATCAGGCCGTTCACATCTTCCACCCGCATACCGCTGCCGGCGGCAATACGCTTTTTGCGGGAAGGATTGATAATCTTGGGATTGGCACGTTCTTCGGGAGTCATCGACAGAATCATGGCACCGATTCTGTCCATCTGCCGCTCGTCAAAATCCATTTCACGCACCTGTTTGCCAATGCCGGGAATCTTCGAGAGGATACCCTTAATGGAACCCATTTTTTTAATCTGCTGCATCTGTTCATACAGGTCGTTCATATCGAATTTATTCTGCTGGAACTTCCGTGCCATCTCTTCGGCTTTTCTCTGATCCAAGCGGCTTTCAGCATCTTCAATCAGCGTCAGCACGTCGCCCATACCCAAGATACGGGAGGCCATACGGTCGGGATGGAACACTTCCAAGTCATTCAGCTTTTCACCGATACCCGCAAATTTAATCGGCTTGCCGGTCACCGCCTTAACGGACAGAGCCGCACCGCCTCTGGTATCGCCGTCGAGTTTGGTCAAAATAACGCCGCTGATATCGAGTATATCATCAAAGGCCTTCGCCACATTCACGGCATCCTGACCGGTCATAGAGTCCACCACCAGCAGAATTTCGTTCGGATGCACTTCTGCTTTGATGTTCTTCAATTCATCCATCAGCTTTTCGTCAATATGCAGACGGCCGGCCGTATCGAGAATAACCACATCGTGGCCATAGTCTTTAGCGTGTTTCACCGCAGCCTTGGCAATTTTCACAGGATCCTCCTGTCCCATTTCGAACACAGGCGCACCCGCCTGACCGCCAACGACCTTCAGCTGTTCAATAGCCGCCGGACGATAGATGTCGCAGGCCACCAACAGCGGACGGAGTCCCTGTTTTTTCAGCATTTTGGCCAATTTTGCGCTATGGGTTGTCTTACCGGAACCCTGAAGGCCGCACATCATGATAATGGTTGGCGGCTTATTGGCAAAGCTGATGCGGGTTTCCTCCGACCCCATCAAGGCCGTCAGTTCCTCATTGACGATTTTAATGACCATCTGAGCCGGTGTCAGGCTTTCCATGACATCCGCACCAACAGCTCTTTCTGTTACCTTGGCGGTAAAATCCTTTGCGACTTTGTAGTTAACGTCCGCCTCCAGCAGTGCCATACGCACTTCTCTCATAGCGCTTTTAACGTCACTTTCGGTCAGCTTGCCTTTATTGCGCAGCCGTTTGAACGCTGCACTCAATTTTTCGGACAATCCTTCAAACGCCATATTGCCACCCCTTACTTCGGTTTACATTTCCCGCAGCCTTGCCAGCTCCGACAGGATTACCTTTATACTTTCGTTGATATCATTCGAGCGGTATCGCTTGATGTTCAAGTTGTCAATTATATCAATATGCTTCCTGATGCTGTCCAGACATTCCTGCAGTTCTTTGCTTTTTCTCAGCAGTCCCAGTTTTTCTTCTGCTTCAAACAGCACTGCTTCCGAACGCTTAATACTGTCCCGTACACCCTGTCGGGATATCCCCGTATTTTCTGCAATCTCTCCCAGCGACAGGTCATCGTTATAGTAAAACTCCACCGTTTCCCGCTGTTTATCCGTCAGCAAATTGCCATAATAATCCAACAGCTCCGAAACCTGAAAATTCTTTGACATCGGCCACGCCCCCTGTCAGAAGCACTTCTGTAAAGCTATCTGCTTTACACTTTCTCGATTATACACCATTCCCCTTCTTTTGTCAAGCCCCTTTTTCCTGAATACACGGAAATCAACTTTCTTTAAAAGAAAAATAATGAT
>CADCOZ010000219.1 GCA_902803125.1 uncultured Ruminococcus sp. | reverse complement strand
TGAAAAGCTTGCGAAAAACTTTTGTGTTGATGTCTTTCCGGCTCCTGACGGACAAAAACTTTTTCTGACATTCAATGTTTATCGTGTATCGGCGGACAAAACACAGCGAATTTAGGGAGGGGGCTTGGGGGAACCCCTTTTTTCGCTAGAAAAGGGGTTCCCCCAACGGGGTTTGGGGCAGAGCCCCAACATTCATTAAGATAGGGAGGAATATGATGAGTTTGAATGCGGTGCCGAGTGGAGAAAGGGTTCATATCGGTTTTTTTGGACGAAGAAATGCGGGAAAGTCCAGCGTGGTGAATGCTGTCACCGGTCAGAATCTGGCGATTGTGTCCGATGTACGGGGGACAACGACCGACCCCGTGCTGAAAGCGATGGAATTACTGCCGCTGGGGCCTGTGGTCATTATTGATACACCGGGCATTGATGACGAGGGCGAATTGGGTGCTTTGCGGGTCAAACGCAGTTATCAGATGCTCAATAAAACCGATGTGGCGGTGCTGGTGGTGGACAGTACCGTTGGTTTGACGGAAGAGGACAGCCGACTGTTAGAAAAGATTCGTCAAAAACAGATACCCTATGTGGTGGTTTATAACAAGTGCGACCAACAGGAAACAGTGCCGACAGCAGAACATGAAATCAGTGTCAGTGCCGTGACCGGCGAACATATCCATGAACTCAAGGAACTGATAGCCAAGTTGGCTAAACCGGCTGTCAGCGATAAACACATTATTTCGTTTATGCTCGAAAAAGATGACATTGTGGTGCTGGTGGTGCCGATTGACGGTGCCGCTCCCAAAGGACGGTTAATTCTGCCACAACAGCAGACCATTCGGGATATTATAGATGCTCATGCCGTGTGTGTGGTCACACAGCCGGAGGAACTGCCGCAGTCTTTGCAGTCCCTGAACAAGAAGCCGAAAATCGTCATTACCGACAGTCAGGCCTTTGCGGCGGTCAATCCGATGGTGCCGCAGGATATCTTATTGACTTCCTTTTCGATTCTCTTTGCACACTACAAAGGCAATCTCCGGTTAGCCATGAAGGGGGCGGCGGCTTTAGATACGTTATCGGACGGCGACACCGTTCTGATGGCAGAAGGCTGTACCCATCATCGGCAGTGTGATGATATCGGTACCGTGAAGATTCCCCGCCTGATTCGCCGCTATACGGGGAAGGACATACAGTTTGTCTGGACATCCGGCACGGAGTTCCCCGACAGTCTGCGGGCGTATAAGATGGTCATTCACTGCGGCGGCTGTATGTTAGGAGAACGGGAAATGCAGTACCGCCTGAAATGTGCCGAAGACGAAGGCGTTCCCATCACCAACTACGGTATGGCCATAGCCCACATGAACGGTATTCTGCCCCGCAGTACGGCTTTTCTGCGGGCGGATGAATGAAGTGCGGAGCGTGAACGGAAGCATTATTTAAGGAACCGTCGATTTAGTCACCCACGCTGTTTGAGTGTATAGGAGCAACCCGCACGCAAGGCCGTCTTTGGGGTTGAAAAATGAAGAATCCGATTTATCTGCCGATGCTGGATATGCCGATAGATTTCAATTGAGCAAGATGAAGCAGGAAGTTTCACTGTGCATGACATGAAGCCCCGCACCTGTCTTTTTGATGGGTGCGGGGCGTTTTTGGCACAAAAAATAAGCCGGCACAGTTCCGAAAAAGTCACTGCACCGACTCAGCATCAAGTATATTATGAGTGATGACCGCCTTGGGCATCGGACAGACGAGCCAGCAGGTCCTGAATCTCGTCTGCGGACATTCCTTCCAGCATGGAACGAAGCGGGGAATCGCCGGAAGAGGCATTGCCCGAAGAGGAATCGTCCATGTCTTTTTCACACTTCTCAACGGCTTCCTTGGCAGAGGCATCGCTGAAGATAATGCTCAAAAGACCGTTGGCATAACGCTTGAACATCGCACTGGGACAATAAATGCTGTTGGCGATGACTTCATCAGAAGGGGTGAAGTCCTCGCAGTCCACAAAGGACTTGTAGCGGATTTCGCCGTCATTCATATCCATCTCGAAGTTGCCGTTTCTCATGCCGTAGTTGGCACGGGTAATAAACTCCACCAAGGAACGCATCATCTTGGGGTCGTCTGTATCGCCGCCAATGGAAGAAACCGCATAGACGGTATAGCAGTCTTCGGCCACCGTGATAACATAGTGCAGTTCATTGATCTTGGACGAGATGGTCAGGTTGAAAATAAAGAAGCCTTTTTCGTCATCAAACGAATAGTGCCAATCGTTGTCCGTTAGATATTTGTCGATGACATTAACGATTTCGGGAGAATAATCTCTGCTCATATGGTTAACTCCTTTCGTAAAAAATGTAAATTAGGTGAACAAATGGCTGCGTGCCGGCACTTACTCCGGCAACACGCAGCCATGGAAGGGAAGATTCAGCCTGTTCGATTAGTCAGCTTCGCATTTTTCAACGGCTCTCTGAGCGGGGGTGTTGTTGAAAATAACGGCCAGAATGCCGTCACCGTAGCGGCTGAACATAGCGGCCGGACAACGGATGCTGTTGCTGATAATTTCATCGGAGGGTCTTGCGTCTTCGCAGTCCACAAAAGACTTGTAGCGGATTTCGCCGTCACTGAAGTCCATTTCGAAGTTACCGTTTCTCAGGCCATAGTTCGCACGGCAAATGAACTCAGCCATGTTGGCCATCATGGCAGAATCATCCGTTTCTGCACTCAGCGGAGAAATAGCATAGACAGTATAGCTGTCTTCTGCTACGGAAATGACATAGCGAATCTCTTTGATTTTGGATTTCAGGGTCAGGTTAAAACGGAAAAAGCCCATATCCTCGTCAAAGGAGAAGTGCCAATCGTCTTCGGTAAGGTATCTGTTAATCATGCCTGCGATATTTCTGGAATACTGTCTGCTCATTTGAATGCTCCTTTACATCATGAATTTTTTGCCGGCACAGCCAACACGGAAACACGGCTCCCGAACGGTCAATTTTGCACCGTACAAAATACTTTTAAGATATTACTATTATAAGCATTATTTTCGGCGTTGTCAAGATAAAACCACATTTTTTACAGGAATTTTTATTTTTTTTGTTCATCCTGAACAGATTTGGTTTTCGGCCGTTACCGCAAAGGAATGGTCGGAATTTGCGGTTAATTCTGTAAAACGGCTTGATTATTTGCTGAAAAAAGATTATAATAAATAATGGTTTCGTATCTGATAACGGAATTGACAAAAAACTTCCTCAAAAGCGGAAAAAGAGGCGTAAAACGCAGGAATTTTTATGCTGCGGCCGTGGGCGGGGAAGTCAAATGACAGCTGTATTGAGAGGTGAACGTCCGTGGGTTCCGATCCTTATGGGCAACGATGTAAAAAACAAACGGGGAACACACGGGCGGCTGTGTGTCCCTGAGGAAATGAGGCACAGCAATTATGGTCAATTACTACAAAACTATCAACGGCAGGATTGAAGAAATCAAAGCCTGTGAACCCGGCTGTTGGGTGAACTGTATTGCACCGGAGGATGACGAGGTACAATATCTGCTCGATACCTTTAAGATACCGCCGGAATTGATGCGGTCGGCACTGGATGAGGAGGAATCCTCCCATATTGACAGTGAGGACGGCACCACCCTGATTATCATTGACGCTCCCATGGTGGAGAAGGTCAACCAGAACATCACCTATTCCACGATGCCGATCGCCATGATGATTACCGATAAGAATGTTATCACCGTAGCCCTGCACGAGAACACGGTGTTGAGCGAGTTTTCCGAAGGCGTGGTTAAGAACGTCATCACCGCCTATAAAACACATTTTGTTCTGCACATTATGCTCCGCATGGCTACCAAATATTTACAGTACCTCAAGCAGATTGACAAAATCAATAACCGCATTGAGCGGGAACTGCGGCGTTCAGCCCAGAATAAGGAACTGCATCAGCTGTTGGATATTGAGAAATCACTGGTGTACTTTTCTTCTTCCCTCAAAGCGGACGAGCTGACACTGGAGAAAATCATGCGGGGACGCTATATTAAGCTGTATGATGAGGATCAGGACTTGCTGGAGGACGTACTGATTGAAATCAAGCAGGCGGTAGATATGGCCGCCATTCATCTGAACATCTTAACCGGTACGATGGATGTTTTTGCGTCCATCATTTCCAATAACCTGAACGTCATCATGAAAATTCAGGCTTCGTTGACATTGCTGGTATCTGTGCCAACGGTGATTTCCGGTTTTTACGGCATGAATATCGTCACGGGACTGCCGGTGGATAATCTGTGGTGGTTTCCGGTGCTGTTATCGGGTGTTTTGATGCTGATTATGTATGTTATCCTGCGGAAAAAGGGAATGTTTTAACGGTCTGTTGGCGATAAAATGAACGGACTATCGACACAAAAGCCTTTTGCAGGGCTTGCGGAGGGCAGGGAGGATGTCCCTGTCGGGAGGTTGATTTGCATGAATGAAGAAAAATTGTTTCACATTGGTATCACAAAGGCACAGGGAGCCAAATATGCGATTCTGCCCGGCGATCCCGGTCGGGTACCGCTGATTGCGGCTTATCTGGACGAGGCACAGCCGCTGGCTTCTAATCGGGAGTTTACCTCTTGGAGCGGAACGCTGTGCGGCGAGAGAGTGATTGTGATGTCCACGGGCATTGGCGGACCGTCAGCGGCGATTGCGTTGGAAGAACTGTGTCAGGCCGGTTTGCAGACGGCGATTCGTTCGGGTACCTGCGGCGGCATTAGTGAAGGGGTCATTCCCGGTGACATTATTATCCCCACGGCGGCGGTACGCATGGAAGGCACTTCCAAAGAATACGCCCCGCCGGAATTTCCTGCGGCGGCCGATTTCAAAGTGGTTCGTGCCTTGGCAGAAGCCGCCGAACAAAACGGTTTTCGGGTGCATACGGGCATTGTGCAGAGTAAGGACTCTTTTTATGGACAGCATGATCCCGAAAAGATGCCGGTTTCCTATAAACTGAAACACAAATGGGAAGCGTGGAAGCGGCTGGGCGTGTTAGCGTCAGAGATGGAAGCCGCCGCCCTGTTTACGGTAGCCGCCGCTCGGCGTATCCGTGTGGGGTGCGTACTTCATGCCTTAT
>CADCOZ010000218.1 GCA_902803125.1 uncultured Ruminococcus sp. | reverse complement strand
CCCCCAAGTGGCTGTCCTGATGTAAGACTTCCGCTGTAGCAGGTTCTCAGTATTTTTTGTAATGTTCGGTGCTGACATCATCGGAGGGTTCTCCCTTGTCAACATAGAAATTGCCTTCTTCATTCAGGCCGCTCTGATAGAACGCCGTTTCTTCATGGTACCGCATGGGAGCCGGTTCCGAGTCTGCCGAACCGTCCTCATCGCCGCTCTCGATGGCAGGGGCTGACGGCTTACTGAACGAATAAGATTGTGCCGAAGCATCGTTTGCAGCATTTTGCTGTAAATCATAGTCCGTATTGACATAGAAACTGTCCGCATCGGCACTCTGTCCCTGATAAAGATCCGTGTTTTCTAACACCAAATCCTCTTTGCGAACCTTCAAATCCGGCTCCAGAATACCCTTTTGCACCAAAATGCCATAGTGGATATTATGAATAGTCTTTCTCATCAGGAAGAAAATCAGCACAGCCATCAAAACCGCCCCCGCAAAGGACGCGATGACCACCTTGGTGCCGTAGGCGGTGTCAATATCGCCCGTATTGATCAAAAGCCCGATAAAATCGCTGTTGGATAACCCTTGGGTTTTATACATATTTTTCAGCAGCAAATTGGTTTCAAGGATCTGTAAGGTAACGTTGTATAGGACTTCCACCCTGCCTTTATAGGCATAGGAACGGATTTCGCCCGACAGTAATTTTTTGATTTCGGAATAGCTGTTGGAGCGGCCGTCATTGACGGCTGTTATCACCATCATTTTCCGATGCTCCGAAAGCAGTACCCCAATCAGCACGGTATTTTGACTGCTCTGGTCATCTTCATAGTACATGATGATATCCTCCGGACTAAGAATGCCCTTCACCAGATCGCCGCTCTGGAGGGTTTCGTAGTCGGCCGGCCCGATACTTTTATAGTTCGGGGACATATACACCAGCATTTGTATGCCGGCGGCAATTTCAACCACCATCAGAACGGCGGCAATCAACGCTAAAATCGTTTTCAGGGTCTGAAATTTCTGCGGCTGATAGTGTATCTCTTTTTTCATATGGAATCCTCCTTTGTCCTCAGCTGAGGGCATGATGTTCTTCGCCGGCCAATTGTGCCGCTCTGTCAGCGGTAATCAAGGCATCAATGACTTCATCCATGCCACCGTTGAGAATTTCTTCTATCTTATAGAGTGTCAAGCCAATGCGGTGGTCTGTCACTCTGCCCTGCGGATAGTTATAGGTGCGGATACGTTCGCTTCTGTCACCGGTGCCAACCTGATCGTGCCGCTGACGAGCCACGTCACTTTGCTGACGCTCCCGTTCCGCTTCCAGCAAACGGGATTTCAGCACCTTCATCGCCTTGTCCTTGTTTTTGTACTGACTGCGTTCATCCTGACATTCCACCACCAAACCGGTCGGCAGATGCGTAATACGGATAGCCGATTCGGTTTTGTTGATATGCTGACCGCCGGCCCCGCTGGCGCGGAAGGTGTCAATTTTGAGTTCTGTCGGGTCAATGGTGACCTCTACATCTTCTGCTTCGGGCAGTACCGCCACCGTCACGGTAGAGGTATGAATACGTCCCTGCGTTTCGGTTTCAGGCACTCGCTGAACACGGTGAACACCGCTTTCATATTTCAGCCGGGAATAGGCTCCCTGCCCCGTAATCATGAAGCAGATTTCCTTGTAGCCGCCCAGCTCCGTTTCATTGACGTTCAGCACTTCGGTGCGGTAGCCCTGTTTCACAGCGTACATACTGTACATACGGTACAGCACCGCCGCAAACAAAGCCGCTTCTTCCCCTCCGGCACCGCCTCGTATCTCTACAATCACATTTCGTTCATCATTCGGATCCTTCGGCAGCAGCAGCAGTTTCATTTCGCCTGTCAGGCGTTCTATTTCCGTTTCCGCCGAAGCGATTTCCTCCGTCAGCAGTACCGCCATCTCTTCATCCTGACTGTTTTCTGCCAACAGTTCCTTGGCTTCGTCCCGCTCATGCACCGCCTTTTGATACGCCCGATACGTCAGCACCAACGGTTCAATCGTCTTAAACTCCTTCATCACTTCCGTATATCGTTCCGGTGAAGCCATCACCGCCGGATCGCACAGCTTCTCCGACAGCTCCTCATATCTTCTCTCAATCCCCTGTACCTTCTCAAACACACCTGTCCCCCCTTAACTGTTTGTTGGAGGGCTTTGCCCTCCAAACCTCTCAGCAGGGGCTTTGCCCCTGCACCCCACAAGCCTTTGAAAAGCTTGCGAAAAACTTTTGTGTTGTTGTCTTTCCGGTGCTTGACAAACAAAAACTCTTCCTGTATCGCCGCTTGACCGTGGTCTGTACCAATCACGGTGTTGCGGCGGCCGGAATGACCTTGCGGATATTTTTTTCTGCCTTCACACGGGGCAGAATGACTTCATGACCACAGCCGCAGCAGCGTATTTTGAAGTCAACGCCTACCCGCAGCACTAAAAATCGTTTGCTTTCCTTCGTGCCGCACGGATGCGGCTTTTTCATTTCTAAGATATCACCAATGTTGATATGCATAGGAAAAACCTCCCATCACACGGATATTACCGTTTCACCAGTAAAACAACCGTCACTGCAATCGCCGCCGCTGCGATTACGCCGAAGAGAATGACCAATACCACCGCTAAACCGTTGGAAGAAGTATCGGCCTGCTGTGGAGCGGTGGTATCTGTTGAGGCCGGAACAGACGAAGCCGAAGGACTCCTATCCGCTGACGATTCCGCAAGGGAAACCACCGATGAATCGGTACTGACGGCAGAAGGTTCTGCCGCACTTTCTGCGGAAGATTCTTTGCTTTCCTGCGGCAAAACAGAAGTGTCCTGTTCGGCATAAAAGCGTTCGATGGCCTGACTCATGGCGGCGATGTCATAATAGCCGCTGTAGTCCTTTTCGCCGGCGGCATTCGTTGGTACCAGTGAATGATCGGCGGGAATGCCGTCATCCGGATAGTTGGTCGTATCCGTGGCAAAACGAACATAGGCCGACAGGCGATAAGGCAGGCCGTCTGCGGTCGCCTTCACCAGTACCGCACAAACACCGCCGCCGCTTTGCTCTCCCAGAACCGGAAAACCGCCCTCTTTCATCAGGGCTGTCATCATGTTTGCACAAGAAAAAGTATACCCGCTCGACAGCACCGCAAACCGCAGGTTATCATAGCGAACCGCTTGATCCCTGTCATCTATCGTGCCGTCAAAGTTGCGGTCGGTGACGATTGTCTGGTCAATGCCCTGCTGACCCATCACCGTGTCAAAATGAATGTGGAACGTTCCTCTGATCAAACCGACAATGGCATTCAGGGCGGTAGTATCCCCGCCGCCGTTCGTGGAAAGGTCAAAGACTACATTCCGAATGGCAGGGTCTTTGTCGGCTCGTTCCACACAGCGATAAACAAACCCGATGGTGTCATCCGGCAGCAAATCATCTGTCCCGCTGAAATAGCGATCCCACGCTTCATAATCCACCATAAACGAATCAAAGCTGATGACGGCGGTATCGCCCTGTGTATAATAACCGCCCGTGCCAAGTGTTTCCAACCGCTGTTCGGACAGCGTGTCATGAATTTGAAGCATTCGGCGGTTTTTGTCGACATAGACCCCTTCTTCCTGACCGTATAAACCTTCCTGCTGAAAAATCGGCAAAACAACCGCCGTATACGCCGCATTGGTGAAGATGCTGTTCAGGTCGGCACCCGTATGGCCGGCATCACTCAGCCGTACCGTGAACAGCCGATACAGTCCCGCTATATATTCGGCGGGCTTGGCAGAAAGCAACAGTTCCTTCAGGTGCGGGTCAAACGCCGTAATCGCCGCATCTAAGCCTTTCTCACGGACAGCATCGGCAAATTTGCTGTGCGTACACGGATAGCCGTAGAAGTTTTCTACGGAAAAACACAGTTCCCGATAAGTAAAGGCAATCACATCGGCTGAGCGTTCCTCTTCCAGTATCCACGGCAAGTAATCTTTATTTTCGGAACGAGCCTCCCCGCCGTTGATTTCCTGATACATCGCTTCAAAATAGATTTTGTCATCGGCATAATAGGCGGTCAGCACATCGGGATTGCTGAACAGATCGCTGACAGTCGCAAAGGGATAGTACAAAACACCGTTTTCTTCCCGCAAATCAATGTCATAGGCACCCAGCGAAAAGGTTACGGCTGAAGCGGCCTTATCATAGACGGTCTGTTCGATTTTGACCATCTGATCGGGGCCGCCCAGCACCACACCTTCCGATTGCTTAAAGACAGGTGTCGCTAAAAAGTTCGCCATATCGGCCGAAGTCAAGGTATCGTTTTGGGCATCTGCCACCGCTTCAGAACCAAAGGTCACATCATGGTAAGTATAGCGGGAGCCGTTACGGTCAACGGTCATCTGCCCCTCCATGAACGTGGTATAAAAAACCTCCAGCGGCATATACGGAATATGCGGCATATCGCTGAAAAAGGTACATTCCACCGTTTCCTGATCCGACATACTTTTTCGATAAACCGGTATCTGTTTTTTGGTCACCGTCACCCCATCCGGTGCCGCCTGTACCGGCACATAGCCCCCCAGCATTCCGACTGTCAGCGGCAAAAGGCACAGAACGGCTTTGATAATAGATTGGATTGTTTTTTTCTTCGCTGCCATCACGATTCCCCCATTTGCTCGTTCGTTACAGTTTGAAAAATTTGATAATGAAAAGGGTGCCTTTATGCGGCTCGGAAATCACCTTGATATAGCCGCCGCATTGTTCCACAATGGATTTCGACATGGACAGCCCGATACCGATACTGTTATCATCGGCTCCCTTTCCTTTATAGAAGCGTTCAAAGATATGCGGCAGATCCTCTTTATCAATGCCGCTGCCGTTATCCTCCACCGTGATTTTGGTATAGAGCGGCGTATCCTCAGCCGACAGCTTCACATAACCGCCTGCCGCCGTATGCTCCACACAGTTCTTGACAATATTCGTCAAGGCTTCACTCAGCCAACGCCTGTCGCAGGGTATCAGCAGGTCACCGCATTCCTGTTCCAGCCGCACTTCCCTTTGCTGTGCGATGGCACTGGTACGGCCGATACAAACCGTAAACAACTCCTTGACAGGCACGGACTCCACTTCAAATTCAATGGCATTGGCATCCAGTTTGGAGAGTTTGAGCAGAGAATAGGTCAGGAAGCTGATATGATGAACCGACTGCCGGATATCCTGCAAAAATTCGTTTCGCAGTTCTTCGGGCATATCGCCCTCCAAGATATTATCCAGCATAATCAGCATAGAGGTCAGCGGCGTTTTCAGCTGATGAGAAATATCCGTCAGCGAATCCTTCAGCGCCTGCTTATCCCGCAGGGACTGTTCATTTTTTTCCCGCAGCATCAGCGTGGTTTTATAGATTTCGTCCGACAGCACCGAACTGCTGTCCTCCGTCAGTTTTTCCTGCGGCAGTTCATAATGCCCGCTGTTCAGGCGGGAAAGATACGCTGTCAGGCGGCGTTCCTGCTTCACCTTATGCCGCACAAACAGCCAGAAAAAGAGCAGCACCGCCAAGCTGAACAGCACCCCGGCCAAGATGACCATCCATACCATCCGCTGATTATTCTGTCGGTTAGCCAACACAATCGTATCCTGCGGCGTAATGCCGTATTTTTTCAGCATATCATCAGCCGCATGGGAATTGGCCGTATGGCCGTTCAGAATGTCGATAATTTCCTGTTCCTCCACCTCCGGATACTTTTGCTTCACGACAGCGGCCACCGCCGCCACGGCTTCATAATTGGCCTGATTGATATACGACAAGCCCGCAAGCACAAAAACCGCTGTCATCAGGATAAACGTCAGGCACAGGATCCCCAAAGCCACACAGAATTTCACAGTTGTTTTCATGTTTCCTCCATCTTATAACCAATGCCCTTGACCGTGCGGATCAGGTCGGTATCCAGCTTTTGACGAATACGCTTGATATAGACCGTCAGGGTATTATCGTTCACGAAATTGCCGGCGATATCCCAAATTTTTTCCATGATACGCTCTCTGGTGACCACCTTGCCGGCATTCTGCATCAGCATCAGCAGGATACGGTACTCCAAAGCGGTTAATTCCACGGTTTTATCGCCGTTGCGGACGGTATGGCTTTCGGTATCCGCATAGATACTGCCCACGGTCAGCACGGTGCTTTGACCGGTGGCTTTCTTATCGAACCGACGGATACGAGCCAGCAGTTCACGAGTCGAAAACGGCTTGGTAATATAATCGACCGCTCCCAATTCCAGCCCGCCGACAATATGATCCTCATCATCCATCGCCGTCAGAAAAATGACCGGTGCCGTATTCACACGGCTGATATCTCTATACAGTTCAAAGCCGTTGCCGTCCGGCAGGGTCACGTCCAGAATAATCAGGTCATACTCCTGCCCGGCCTGAAGCAAAGCCGCTTCACACGTTTCACACAGCGTGGTTTTATGTCCTTTAGACTGCAAAGTATATACCAAACTTTTTGAAATCAATTTGTTGTCCTCGACCAATAAGATATCCATATGTCACTCTCCTAACCGTCACATTTTCATAATATTATTATAGTTAGTGAAGTGGCATTTGTCAATTCCGTAAAAAATATAAGCGGCACGAACACAGGGGGGGACATCGTGCCGCTTATAACAGGAGAAATAAATAATAAAGAATAAAGAATAACGAATAAATAATAATGTGTGAGGAACCAAAAGTCAGCGAATTTAGGGAAGGAGAAAGAATGAATAATGAATAGTGAATAGTGAATAATGAATAATGTTGATTCAGGTCAAGTCAGCGAATTTAGGGAAGGGGTCTGGGGAAACCCCTTTTTTCGCCAGAAAAGGGGTTTCCCCAGTGTAGCTGTCCTGAGATAAGAGGTTCCATCAAATGTTGTCGTTGCGAATCGTTTCGATGATGTTCTGTTTGCTGACCTTGGCGATAGAGAACCGCATGATGATCAGGAGCAGGAACAGCACAATCACCAGACACAGCAGGATTTCAAACCACGGGAAGAGGAAGTCTGTTCGATATTCCTCCGGTCTTCCCAAATTCGTGAGTGCATACACAGCGGAACTGCCCAACAGACCCAGCGGTATGCCGATCAAAAGGGACTTCATGGTATACAGCATACATTCCAGATGGATCATGCGGTTGAATTCCCGCTTGGTGGTGCCAACGGAACGCAGGATCGCAAATTCCTTCTGCCGCAGCTTCATGTTCGTGGTAATCGTATTGAAGATGTTCGTGACACCGATCAGGGCAATCACGATG
>CADCOZ010000217.1 GCA_902803125.1 uncultured Ruminococcus sp. | reverse complement strand
GTTATCGTTGTGGTGACATAGAAAATGTCGTTGTCGCAATGTTCCAGAAGAATGTTATTCAGCTCGGCCACAAACAGACAGGAAAAAATGCCCACAATCATAAAAATCACAAGGCGGCGAACCTTCGCTTCCATCAGCGGCAGCATCAGACCGAGTGATACGGTCAGGGCAATAAATGCAATATATGTCAGGTTTTCCATTTTTTAACACCTCTTTCCAGAACAGGGAGGAACGCCAGCAGAACGACGCACTCCACACCGCATACAATGATCGGAGCAAAGGACGGAAGCCAGCTGCCTTCTGCCAATACTTCCATCAGACACAAAACTGCATAAACCAGTGCCAGCAGGTTATAGTTGTGCATCGACTTGATAATGCCGTCACCGGAGTCCTTCATGATAAGATGCTTGAGATGGAAATACGAGGCCAGCGCCAGAGCCAGCGCTTCTATACCGACCCAAATCGTCAGTTCGTTAACGCCGTACTCGGCAAATATCGCACACCACAGTGCGCCCACCGAGAGGGGAGCAATCAGTGCGATGATCCTTGCCTTGATGCAGCGGGGGGAGCCGTCGTCCACAACAGCGTCCGCCAGTCCGAAATTGGCACTGAAGAAGAAGAGGAAACTTCCGATAATGCCGAGCATACCCACGTTGAAGCCGGGGTAATATTCCCCCTTCACCAGAAGCATCAGCGTGCCGTAAAGCCTTCCGAGCATGGCACAGCCGAGTCCGAAAACGATCATCTTGAGATACATTCCGGAATCGCCGGATGGCGAATCCTTCCGGAAGAACCGGAATAGTCCGTAGATGAATCCGATTCCGGCCGCAATTGTCAGTGCAAGGTCTAAATAAATATCCATTTTTGAAAAACCTCCTTTGATTGGTTGGTCTGCATTGTATAAAATAATGATGGTAACGATTCAAAAATCACCGAATGAGAGAGAAATGGAATGGTTACACATTATTTTTGAAAATGAATCAACGGGATTCCGCTGTCTTAACTGTCTTTTGTCGTTTGTTTTAATTTGTGTTCCGCTATCTTCTCCTTGATTTTATCAACGATGATATTCAGCACAATACACAAGGCAAGGACGACAACGCCCAGCAAAAGACTCTGTAACACGACCTCGAACGGAACGGTTTCCTCGAATTTCAGCGAGAAGCCTGTTATGGTGCAAATGATCCAGGCAAAGAACATATGGAACAGGTAAATCAAAAGAGAATGAGAGCCAAGCCAGCTGAGTTCATTGACCCGGATGCCGGAGGTTTCTGTCAGCCGGCAGATATTGCCAAGTCCCCAGATAAACAGGAGAGATGAAGCAATTGTCAGCAGCATAGAAACGACCTCATTCTCAGGAAAAGCACCCCGAAACAGGTTCGCACACGGTTCCTTGAACATCGCTATCGTAACGCCGGCCGCCAAAGCGACAAGGGAGATAATCCATCCCTTCGCACCGGACACCCATTTCAACTCAAAAACACTGTTATACTGTGCCAGCGAGCCGAGCAGTAAAAACGCCGTCCAGAAGGGAATCAGCTGTAAATTATAGGGCAGGCTGACGGCAAAGCCTCTCAGCACACCGGTCACGGCAAACAAAACAACCACAGCCGTCAGGGTTTTCCATTTGGAAGGCAATACAAATTTCGCCAGCAGGAAAAACAGCACACTGGCCAGAAACAGAGCCAGCAGGAACCAGAAATCTGCCAGGAACATATACCGGCTTCCCAATTTGTGATATTCCCACCCGAACCAATCCTGAATCACTCTGTTCCAGATACAGCCGCCGTAAAAATTTCTCAGACAGCACAGGGCATCTATAATCGTTTCCAAACCGGCTATGAGCAGGTAAGCCGAACCGATTACCCAGAACAGGAGCGAGTATTTTACAAACGGGATCATCGTTGCCTTGAACCTTGTCCAGATGCTTTCCCCTAAAGAACGCTTTCCTACCTTATAAAAATACCCGGAGAAAAAGAAGAAAATAATCAAAAAGTTTTCTACGATATGCTCCAGTACATACTTAAAACCGCAGGGAGCAGTGAGATGATAAAACACTACCGCCAGTATGGCCAGTCCCTTCATCATGTCTACAAACTGCAGTCTTTTCTTTGTATCTGCCATAGATATTCTCCTTTACTTTGATAATTTTCGCAAAATGAAGCAGACATTTTGCTTTTAAGTCGGCCAAAGCCAAACATTCACTCCCTTGATGTCGGCTTTTACCTATATTCATACCACTCTCAACAGCTCGATGGCTCTTAATTGAATGCAAAGAAATTCATCTGATTAAAGCCCGTTGGCAGCGGTATAATACACATATAAATGAAAGCAAAAATCAGGCATACCACCGAAATCAGTATAAGCGTGATACGGTTCGGCATATCCTTTAAGGTTCCGATAATACCGAGCATGAACAGCGTCAACGAGTAGATAACGGTCACAAGCAAACAGGCATCGCCCTTTGAATTATCCCGCTTGCCCTCTTCCAGCAGATTCTGCGATTCTTTGAGCGCATCCAGTGCAGTTGCAAAATATTTTTCTGTCAGACCGGGCATATCGAACGGATTGTCCGCATCGTTTTCCTCCATCCATTGTATACCTTCTGCCAGAAAAACGCTGGTATTATTCTTTTTGAACTTATCAATCTTTTTGGTGAGAGTATCGACCCGTGTCTGGTTGCCGGTCTCCTTGGCTTCTTCCAGATCAATGTAATAGTCGTTTACCGTGTTCCACGCCAGACAATCGGCCATGTACGCCTGCATACAAACATTAAAGCTCGCTGTGGCCTGTGAGGATACGTTGTTGCTGTTGGTAAAGTTGATGGACTGAAGTCCGCCGTGAAGATGCCCGATCCATGAAGCCCACGCCGAGAGCAGCGTGGTGATGCCGAGAAGGATTGCAACAAGCCTTTCAACTCTTTTTTCGGTAAAAATAGGTTTCTTTTCTTTGGGCGCATTGTCCGGCGGACTAACATTAGAGTGGATCTCCTCGCTGTTGGCCGTGCCGATTTCTTTTTCGTTCATCATTTTGACCTCCTGTCAGATGTGATGGCTCGTTCTGCTTTTGTATTATTTGAACAATAATACATTTCTCATCATATATTTTACTATACATAGAGTTATAATACAATAGGGGGTTCCAGAATGTCACCCCTTGTCGAATCAAATCAATGCTTGGTGTTTTGTAATATCCGGGAAAGGCTTGAAATGATGTGAAAGGGTAAGCTGGAAATCTCACTGCGTGAAGACGGAGGTGTCTCAGAGGTCATTATCCCGCGGACAAGTCATCGACATGATAATGATACCGGCTATCAACCTTTACAGACAAACCATCATGTCATGAAGGAAAATGTCCGCCGATGATGGGTTACGAAAAAAGAATCAGCATAAGCAAAAAAACAGCGGCTATCCTATCAAAGATAACCGCTGTTTTCGTCTGTTTTTTGGGAATGTCTGTACTTTTGTACCCTTCAAACATTTGTGATTTATGCAAGTCTTAAAACCCGCATAAATGCTGTGTTTCTGAGAGCTGGAAAAGGGACTCGAACCCTCGACTTCCTCATTACGAGAAAAAAGTCACTAAAATGCCACTGCCGTTTTAGCATCTCTTTTCAGAGCCATAACAGTTGCTCCCATAGAATCGGCTAAAGTTCTATCAACCTCTTGTATTGCATGAACATAACGGTTTGTGGTACTCAGTTGAGAATGCCCAAGTCGTGCCGCCACTTGTTTTATATTTGCACCTGTAAGCAACATGAGTGTTGCTGACGTATGTCTTAAGGCGTGGAATTTGATATGAGGAAGATTGTGACGAACGAGAAAGTCATTAAAAGATTCAGTAGGCGTATTTGGATGCATAACAGAACCATCCGCTTTTGTAAACAGAAAATTGTTATCCTGACCGTTCCATGCAGTGCCAAGTGCAAGCCGCTTGTTTCTCTGTTCTTCCTGCAACTGTATAAGCATCTCGGAACAATAGTCAGGAATGGCAATGGTGCGTTCTTTTCCGGTCTTTGTGGATTTTGTCTTTGCACATTCTCCTGATAACTGGTACAACGATTTGGATATATAGAGTATGCCGTTTTTCAAGTCCACATCACTCCACTGCAAAGAGGTCATTCTCCTCGTCTGCACCCTGTCGCTATGGCAAGGTGAATCAATACCTGAAACTGAAGTGTTTCTGTATCAAGGGCTATCAGCATTTTTGAAAGCTGTTCTTTACTCATGATG
>CADCOZ010000216.1 GCA_902803125.1 uncultured Ruminococcus sp. | reverse complement strand
CCGCATTGGTCGGTAATATCGGCAATCGTGATTTTATCAAAGCTCTTTTTGTCCATCACCGCTTTGAAGCCGTCTGCAATCAGCCGTTTCGTAAATGCAGAATCTGCCATAGCATTCTCCCTTCATCGTCACGCTTCATCATCGGTCAGCTGGCGTATGGCATCCAGATACTTTTGCTGACGTTCTTTGGCTCGTTCATCAACGGTATCATAGCGGGACAGGTCGCTGTTGTGCCGCAAATCTGCCAACTTAACCGCCTTGGCCACCGGATACCCCTTGAGGTGCCGGATATAGTCCTCATACGGTACGCCGTCCTCATGCGTCAGCAGCCGCAGATTTTCTATGACCGCCGGCGGAAATCCCATCTTTTCCAAATCTTCAAAGGTATACGGGGTATCCTCCACCACATCATGCAGGAGTGCCACCGTGGTCGTCACCTCATCGGTCATCTGTTCTGCCACATGGAACGGATGGAACACATACGGCAAACCGGTTTTATCCGTCTGATACTGATGGGCTTCAAAGCACAGCCGCAAAGCCTTTTTGGTCATCTTTGTATAAATCATAAGCTGCTCCTTCCTCCGGAATGTTGGAGGGCGTTGAATCCCGCAAGACTTTGAAAGGCTTGCGAAAAACTTTTATGTTGATGGTTCATCAGCTTTTCGCTGACAAGGTAACCTTTGTATATGACCCGTTCGGCAACACATCCAAAAAGCGGTTAGTCCTTGCTGTTTTTCTCACGCTTTTTGATTTTATCAAAGAAGCTGGCTCGCTTCTGATAGTTAGCAGAACCGCTCACTTCATCAAACTGCCGCAGAATTTCCTTCTGCTTGGACGACAGGTTGCGGGGTACTTCAATGGTAATGCGGACAAACTGGTCGCCTCGTCCCCTCATATTCAGGTGCTGAATGCCCTTGCCGGACAGCTTGAAAATATCGCCGGGCTGTGTGCCGGGATGTACTTTATAGCTGACCTTGCCGTCCAGTGTCGGCACAATGATTTCGTGACCCAGTGCCGCCTGTGAAAATGTAATGGGAATCTCGCACCAAACATCATCACCCTTGCGTTCAAAGAAGTCATGCTTCTTGACGTTGACGTAAATATTCAAATCGCCGGCCGCACCGCCGTTATAACCGCTGTGGCCTCGTCCGCTGATGCTGATGACCTGATCCTGATTGATGCCCGCCGGAATATTGACCGGAACCGTTTTGGACGAACGGATACGTCCCGTACCCGAACATTTCGGGCAGGGCTTCTCGATAATCTTTCCCTTACCGCGGCACTTATCACACGTCTGAGAGGTATGTACCGTACCGAACGGTGTCTGCCGCTGAACAGTAACATTACCTGTGCCGTGACAGTTCGGGCAGGGTTTGAGCTGTGTACCCTCTGCCGCACCCGTGCCGCTGCATTCTTTACAGGTGTCAATATTTTGATAGGTAACGTCCTTCTTACAGCCAAAGGCCGCTTCTTCAAACGTGATGGTCACAGACGCTTCTACGTCAGAACCTCTGCGGGGGGCATTCTGATTGCGGCCGCCCCGACCGCCGCCAAAGCCGCCAAAGAAGCTGTTGAAGATATCGCCCAAATCAATATCCTGTCCAAAGGGACTGCCGCCGCCATAACCGCCGGGGCTGAAATTCGGGTCTACACCCGCAAAACCGAAACGGTCATATCTGGCTCGCTTATCTTTATCGGACAGCACTTCATAGGCCTCGTTGATCTCTTTGAACTTCGCTTCCGCTTCCTTGTCACCCGGATTCAGGTCCGGATGATATTTTTTTGCCTGTTTACGGTATGCTTTTTTGATTTCATCGTCAGAGGCTCCCCTCGGTACACCGATTACCTCATAATAATCTCTCTTATTTTCTGCCAAGCTGCATCACTCCAAATTATTCTGCAAAAGCTGCCGTTATTCGTACCCGTATTATACCACATTTCATACCATATTACAAGTCTGTGAAACCTTTTTTTCGCAAATACCATTTCCACTAAACCGCCAGTTCCCTGGGGGAAACCTTTT
>CADCOZ010000215.1 GCA_902803125.1 uncultured Ruminococcus sp. | reverse complement strand
GAAACTTTTGTGTTGATGTCTTTCAAGTTCTTGACGAACCAAACCTCTACAGCCTCCCGCCGTTTAGCTGAATCGGTTGTTGGCTTGACAATCACAGCGAATTTTGGAAGGGGGTCTGGGGGAAAACCTTTTTTTCGCCAGAAAAAGGTTTCCCCCAGGGAACTGGCAGAACAAAATTGATTTCCGTGGGAAATTGTCCTTATGTTATTGACTTTACTGCACTAATATGATATGATGAAGTTAGTCCATAGTTATCCTTGGTAACTAATAAATTATTTGAAAGGATGTGTCGCTATGAATAATCAGCCTCCTTATAATCAGGCTCCGCAGCCCAACTATCAAATGCCGAACTATCCGGCTCCCAAACCGCCCAAAGCACCGTTCTTTAATAACGATACACTGGGTATCATCGGCTGTGCCCTCAGTATTCTCGGCTTCGGTATGTCGCTGTTCGTTGTTGGTGCTACCGGTATGCCGGTTTATGCATTGATTCTGAATATCTTTGCAATCGTTTTCTCCGGCGGCGGCTGTTTCATTTCTTTCCTCGTTGGCAACCAGAGAATTAAATCCGGTGCGCCCAGAGGTACTGTCGCTACCCTCGGCCTGATTTTCGGTTTGGTCGGTTTTATCCTCTGCGTTCTGGCCATCTTCGTGACCGGCTGTGCTACCTGCAACTACTGCAAAGCCAGATCTGCACTGAAGGTTTAATTCCTGAAGGTTTGATTTTCCAAAACAGCATTCCCTTTCGGCGGTCGTCCCTGACCGCCGATTTTTTTCTATCAAAAAAACAAGTCTATCACTAAGGAAAAGGAAGGATAAAATGTACCCGTATCTTCATATTCTCGGCAAAGATTTTCCCATGTACGGTTTGTGTGCCTTGGCCGGTCTTTTTTTTGCGGGCTTTTTGGTGGTTCTCACCGTGCGGAAACGCCGTGACTACAGCAAACTGCACATTATCAATATTCCGCTGATGGCCGCTATCGGTGCCTTTTTGGGCGCTCATATCGTTTACTTTTTCACCCGCTTTGACTTTCTGCTCAGTGCCTTGCAGAAATTAGATGTCGTTTTTGCCTCTTGGGATAATTTCTATGCGGTCTTTTCCGAACTGTTCGGCGGCATGGTCTTTTACGGCGGACTGCTCGGTGCTATTCTGGCCGCTTTCATCTACTGCAAAGCGGCTAAAGTGGATTTCAGTCTGTATGCGGATATCTTCGCCCCCGCCATTCCGCTGTTCCACGCCTTCGGACGGGTCGGCTGTGTGTTTGCAGGCTGTTGTTACGGCATGGAATCCTCTTGGGGACTGCCCTATCCCCCACATGACGACATCACCGAAACCGTTGTCCGTCTGCCGCTCCCGCTCATTGAAGCCGGCTGTAATCTGCTGATTATGACCGCACTGCTCATTCTGCGGAACAAACACCTGAAAAAAGGCTCCCTGCTCGCTATTTATTTCATCTCTTATGCCGTGGTACGCTTTATAGATGAATTTTTCCGTGGTGACGAAATCCGCGGCATTCTGTTCGGCTTGTCTACGTCCCAATGGATTAGCATCTTTGTGTTTTTCCTTGGTATTTTCATGCTGCTCAGACGCTACCGTTTCAAAAGCAAAGACTCCTTCGGCTACCGTGTGCCGTTCGGTGAAGTGCCGGAAGGCTACGTTTATAACCGCTATGCCGGAGCCGTGGCTCCTTGGGAACAGTATCGCCTGAAAAAAACACCCGATACGGAAGAATCGTCCGACTCCTCCGAACCCCCGCCGCAGGAATCCTCTAACCCATCCGATGAACCGCAGGAATAATACTTCAGCCCGCCGTACAGCAAAATCAACTGTACAGCGGGCTGGTTTTTTGTGAGGATAACACAAGTCACAGCAATCGGCGTGACGGCGGTTGGCACCGCAGGAAGTGTCGTTCTTCATCAAGTTTTCGCATGAATACCACAGCAAATATAGGCAAGGCAAAATGAAAGAATAATGAATAATGTTGAAGAAGCCAAAAGTCAGCGAATTTAGGGAAGGGGGTTTGGGGGGAACCCCTTTTTTCGCCAGAAAAGGGGTTCCCCCCAAGT
>CADCOZ010000214.1 GCA_902803125.1 uncultured Ruminococcus sp. | reverse complement strand
GCCGGTTTATGTCAATCCCGGCGTGAATAAGCAGTTGGGCATTCCGCTGGGAATGTCGGTGGAGGCCGTCAAGCGTGCCATCAAACTGCACCCCGATGCCAAAGCGATTATCGTCAACAACCCGACTTATTACGGTGTTTGTTCTCATCTGCGGGAAATTGTCCGTATTGCTCACGAAGCCGGCATGAAGGTACTGGTCGATGAAGCCCACGGCACCCACTTCTATTTCGGTGACTATATGCCGCCGTCCGCCATGAGTGTCGGGGCGGATATGGCGGCGGTCAGTATGCACAAAACCGGCGGTTCCCTCACGCAGAGTTCCGCTTTGCTGTTGGGACCGGATATTTCCGAAGGCTATGTCCGGCAGATTATCAACCTGACACAGACTACCAGTGCCTCTTATCTGCTGATGTCCTCGCTGGATATCTCCCGCAAGAATTTAGCCCTCAACGGCAGAAAAATCTTTGAGCGGGTCACGGAGTTAGCCTCCTACGGCATACAAGAGATCAACAAGCTGGGCGGGCTGTATGCCTTTTCACGGGAGCTGATCAACGGCGACACCATCTTTGACTTTGACCCCACAAAAATATCCGTCCATACCAGAGATATTGGTCTGGCCGGCATTGAAGTCTATGACATTCTGCGTGACCGCTACGATATCCAAATCGAGTTTGGCGACATCGGCAACATACTGGCGATTGTTTCCGTTGGTGACAAGATACTGAAAATCGAACGGCTGATTTCTGCCCTGTATGAAATCAAGCGGCTGTATGCACGGGATTCGGCGGGTATGCTCGACCATGAGTATATTGAACCGGTTGTCATGTGTTCCCCGCAGGACGCTTTCTATGCCAAGAAAACACAGATTCCCTTGGGCGACACCTTGGGCAAAATCTGTGCCGAATTCGTCATGTGCTACCCGCCGGGTATTCCGATTTTAGCACCGGGTGAGCTGATCACCAAGGATGCGATTGAATACATCACCTACGCCAAAGCCAAGGGCTGTAACCTGACCGGTGCGGAAGATATCAACACCGAAAAAATCAACGTCATGTTGTAAGGGGCAGCCACTTGGGGAACCCCCTCCCGAAATTCGCTGTGTTGTTGGTATGGAAAGTTTTTTTGATATAAAGGAGCATGAAAAGTGTGTTATATACTCTATGGTGCCGTCAACAAGGAGATTGACCCCGCCGACTGTGAACGCATCAATGCCGCCTTCCATTTAACGATTCGTTCCGGTACCAAGCACGATCTTAAAATGTGCATACTCAACCGTACCGCCGATTACCGTGTTACGGACAGCGTGTGCGATTGTGACTTTCCCTTTGGAATGAACGATCCGACCGCCGCAGAAATACAGGCATTAGCGGGTCTGCTGACGGCTTTTCAAAAGGCTCGTGGTGCCAAATGTATTTATCTGTGCAAAACATGGGAAGGACAGCGAAACAAATCCGAAGAAACCGTTTCTGTCCCTGCCACAGAATTAGCCGATTTTCTGGCTCAGGCCAAGGTAAACTGTTTATATCAGATTCAGCTGAACTAAAGGAGCGTGATAAACCTATGGAAATGTGGTACACCGAGGAACAAACCAACAATGTACGGTTTTCTATCCGGTGTGATAAACAAAAATACTCCGCACAGTCGGAGTTTCAAAGGATAGAAATATTCAGCACGCCGGAATTCGGCGATGTATTAGTGCTGGATGACCGTGTCATGCTGACCCAAAAGGATGAATTTATCTATCATGAAATGATTACTCATGTTCCGATGGCGGTCAATCCCGATGTCAGAAATGTACTGGTCATTGGTGCCGGTGACGGCGGCACCGTGCGGGAACTGGTCAAGTATAAAACCATTGAACGCATTGATATGGTAGAAATCGACCGCATGGTGGTGGATGCCTGCAAGGAGTTTCTGCCGACCGTGGCCTGCAAATTAGATGACCCCCGTGTGCATATCTACATTGATGACGGTTTGCGGTTTGTCCGCAGTGTCAGCAATACCTACGACCTGATTATCGTGGATTCCACCGACCCGGTGGGACCCGGTG
>CADCOZ010000213.1 GCA_902803125.1 uncultured Ruminococcus sp. | reverse complement strand
ATAACCGGCCACTTCTGCGGGCGGGTTGCTTCTCAGATTGCTCATGATATCGGTCATTTTCTGCATACCGGCCGCACCCTTAAAGGTAAAACTGCGGGTCTGGTTGAGGTAATAACCGTATTTTTCGTAGATTTCGTTGATGACCTCTTCCAGACTCTTGCCCTGCTGACGGTAATACGCCGCCATCTCGCAAATCAGCATGGAAGCCACCACGGCATCTTTATCCCGTACATAGGTACCGGCCAAGTAGCCGTAGCTCTCTTCAAAGCCAAAGACATAACGGGACTCTTCATTTTTCTGCTCCAACAGCAGAATCTGCTCGCCGATATACTTAAAGCCGGTCAGCACAACCTTCAGATCACAGCCGTAGGTTTCACAGATTTTATCAATCAGTTTGCTGGTCACCACTGTTCTGACGGCCACAGGCTTTTCCGGTAAAGTACCGGCGGCCTTGCGGCAGGACAGCAGATAGTTCATTAACAGAATGCCGGTTTCGTTGCCGGTCATCAAACGGTAACCGTTTTGTGTCTTAACGGCAATACCCACACGGTCACTGTCGGGGTCGGTCGCCAGCAGTAAATCGGCCTGCTCTTTTTCGCAAAGTGCCAAGCCCAGCTGTAAGGCTTCTTTCTCCTCCGGATTCGGATACGGGCAGGTCGTAAAGTGGCCGTCCGGCAACTCCTGCTCCGGCACAACAACAACATTCTCCACACCGATTCTGTCCAGAATTTTCCGCACCAGCTTATTGCCGGCACCGTTGAGCGGTGTATACACGACTTTCAGACCGGAACCTTGGCAGATGCCTGCAAAGACTGTCTGCTTCTGTACACAATCCAGATAGCTTTCGTACAGTTCTTCTTTGATCCACTCAATCATGCCGCTTTGCACCGCTAAGTCAAAATCGGCAATCTTGATGTCACCGCTGAAATAGTTCACCTGCTGAATCGCGTCATAGACCGCATCGGCATTCACATCGGTCATCTGACAGCCGTCACTGCCGTAACACTTATAGCCGTTATATTCGGCAGGGTTATGACTGGCGGTTACCATAATGCCGGCACTGGCCTTTAAGGTACGCACCGCATAGGAAACAACCGGTGTCGGCTGTAATTCGGCGGCCAAATACGCCTTAATGCCGTTGGCGGCCAAGACTCTGGCGGCTTCACGGGCAAACAAATCTGCTTTGATACGGGAATCGTAAGCAATCGCCACGGACGGATGCTCATATTTCTTGTTCAGGAAATTGGCCAATCCCTGCGTGGCCTTCCGCACCGTATAAATGTTCATGCGGTTAGTGCCTGCTCCGATAATGCCTCTCAAACCGGCTGTGCCAAATTTCAGCTCACGATAAAAACTCTCGTTGATTTCATTCTCATTGTCCTTCATGCTTTCCAGTTCCTGCACCAGATCGGTGTCCTCTGTAGCATGGGTCAGCCACAATTCATACATTTCTTTCTTTTCCATACTAACATATCCCCCTTATCATCTGTGGATAATTTCCTCAGATTTATTCTTATCCTTATCATATCATATTTTTCCTGTTGTTTCAACAATTTGTTTCATTTTATGCAAAAGTTTTTTTAATTTGCCAATTTCTTTCCACTTTTTGCATTTTTTACCTGACAGATATCCTCTGAAACGCTTCCTGCCGTATTTTTTTCGACAAAAAAACACCCCTTTTACCTTTTTATCGTTATAATAGATAGAAAAAACAGGAAAAATTATTTAATTTATACATATAAAGACTTGTTTTGTGGCACAAAATACGATACAATAGTAATGATAAGAAAAATATGAAGAACGATGCTGAAGGAGGACTCTGTGCATGAATCCATCATCCGCTGAAAATATACCCGAAACGGCTGTCGGTACTGTTCCGGCCAAACCGCCGACCCGCCGAAAGAAATCCTGTTCCTTCAGGATACAGCCTCCGCTGATTGTAGCGGCTGCTGTGCTGGCGGTATCTGTTTTGTTTTTTGCCTGCTGGGGACTGTTTGCCAATAAATCCATTAAAGGTACTTGGACCCTGCATTTTCTGGTGGGTGAACAGGACTGTTCCGTTTCCTACAGCTTTGAAGAGGACGGCACCTGTTATTTCCATAACGGCGGCTACCTGCGGAAAGGCACCTATCAGCTGACGAATGATGATAAAGGTAATCTGCTGACCATGACATTCCTGCATTTCAGTGATTTTAACACCCCTGCCGTTACGCATCAGTTCCGCTATACCGTGGAAGGCACCGCCTTCAGCACCCGCAAAATCATTTGTACCGACATCAGCGGTATGATTTTTGCCCCTGATACCTTGGGGCAGGAAGATGACGAATCCGTGGCACAGAAAAAAGCCTCTGCCGATTATGTCGAAACAGACGGCTACCGTTATTATATGTACACCCTGCACGAGGACAAAAACTATACGATACCCCTCAAGCCCATTGAAGGTGCCACCCAAGACAAGGATCTGCTGGGCGTTTGGATGAAAACATATGAAGATGCCAGCTACGACCACACCTATGCTTTCTATGACGACAACACCCTGCAAATCACCTACCGTGACAGCATTTATAAAGGCTGCTATACAGCTAAGGACGGCGAATGCATCTTTAATATCGCACAGGTGGACGGCACCTTTGCCAATTATCCGATGACGTACACCTTTGATACCGACGGTGCATTGACCATCACCGTTGACGAAGTTCCCATCGAATACACCAAAACCGACAGACCGGACGCTTTTGACACCGGCATCAAGTGAGTGTTGGAGGGCTTGGGCGAACCTTTTATGCTGATGGTTCATCGCCTTGTTCTCAACACCGGTTTGCCGTGTCCGGAAACCTGACCTTACGGCATTATCATTCGTTCGTATACTGCGGACGGATTGGATAATATAAATAACCCTTCGCTTATTCTGTCATTGTTCCCTATTCCAAAACATAAAGGAGACGATTATAATGTTAAATGAATTCTGGAGTGCCTTGAAAAGCGGCACGGATATTCGTGGTACTGCGGTTGAAGGAGCCGGCTTTGAAGTCAACCTGACCGATGACACCGTTAAGGCCATTGTTAATGCGTTCACCCTTTGGCTCTCAAAGAAAACCGGCAAATCCGGTCCCGAACTGAAAATATCCGTTGGCAGAGATTCCCGCATCTCCGGTCCGCATATGGCTGACCTTACAAAAGCCGAACTGCTGAGAGCCGGTGCTTTTGTGGTGGACTGTGACCTCTGCTCTACCCCCGCTATGTTCATGACCACCGTTGAATTGGCTTGTGACGGTGCCATTCAGATTACAGCCAGCCATCACCCCTACTACAAGAACGGTTTGAAGTTCTTTACCCGTGAGGGCGGCTTAGAGGGCGACAACATCACCGAAATCCTTGCCTATGCACAGGACAGCAAAAAACTGCCTCCGGCCATTGGCGGCCACTTGGTTGAAAATGCCTATATGAGCTATTACGCCGGTAACCTGCGTGAGTTCATCAAAGAACAAATCAACGACAAAAACGACTACCATCATCCGCTGAAGGGCTTCAAAATCGTTGTAGATGCCGGCAACGGTGTGGGCGGTTTCTATGCTTCCGAGGTGCTGGAAGCCTTGGGTGCTGATGTACGCGGCAGTCAGTTCTTAGAGCCGGACGGCTTGTTCCCGAATCATATTCCGAATCCCGAAGATGCCAAAGCGATGGAATCCGTTTGTGCCGCTGTGAAGGCCTGCGGTGCTGATTTCGGCATTATCTTCGATACAGACGTTGACCGCTGTGGTGCCGTTGATGCACAGGGTAAGGAAATCAACCGCAACCGTCTGGTAGCTTTGGCCGCCGCTATCGTTCTTGAAAACAACATGGGCGGCATGATTGTGACCGATTCCATCACCTCTGCCGGTCTGAAAGAATTCATTGAACAGACACTGGGCGGCAAGCACCTCCGCTTTAAGAGAGGCTACAAGAACGTCATTGACGAAGCTATCCGTCAGAACGAAAACGGCGTTCGCTGTCCGCTGGCCATTGAAACCTCCGGTCACGCCGCTATGCAGGAGAACTACTTCCTCGATGACGGTGCCTATCTTATCACCAAAATCATCATCAAGGCCGCACAGCTTCGCAAGGAAGGCAAAACACTGGACAGCCTGATTGCTGACCTGAAAGAGCCTGTTGAGAGCCGTGAAATCCGTCTGGCCATCACCGCCAAGGATTTCCGTGCCTATGGCGAACAGGTTATTGCCGATCTGAAAGCCTATGCCGCAAAGCAGAAGGATTTCATTGTGGCCGATGATAACTATGAAGGCATTCGTGTATCCTTCGACAAGGATAACGGTGACGGCTGGTTCCTGCTCCGCTTGAGCGTTCACGACCCGATTATGCCGCTGAACATTGAAAGCGACAGCGAAGGCGGCGTTGAGAAAATCTATGCCAAAATCAAGTCTTTCTTAGACTCCTGCGAAGGACTTAGCACTTCCGCTCCCAAAGCCCCCGCCAAAGCAGTAAAGGCCAAGGAAGTGAAGCCCGCAGTTGAAGCGGCTCCTGCTGAAGAAGTAAAGCCCGAAGCTACTGCCGAAGTTGCTGAGGAAGTGAAGCCCGAAGCTACAGCCGAAGCTGTTGAAGAAGCCAAGCCCGCCGCTAAAGCCAAAACCACCAGAAAAACCAAAGCCGCAAAAGCGGCAGAAACCACTGCGGCTGAGGATAAAACAGCGGATGAGGAGAAGCCCGCTCCCAAGACCAGAAAGCCCAGCCAGAAGAAAGCCGAAGCGGCTGAAGCCACTGAAGCCACCGAAGCTCCTGCTAAAAAGACTTCCAGAAAGACCACAAAGAAAAAATAATTCTTGCAAGCAATAGACCCGTATCCCCCTTTTGCAGAAAAAGCAAAGGGGGATTTTTTGCACCATATTGAACCTATGCACGAAGGGCGGAAAAAATGCTTGCAAGAAAAGCGGCTTTTGTACTATAATAAAGAGGAACAAAACATGATGCTGAAAACCGGTTTTTTCCGGCCGGCGGACAAGTATCAAACGGCGTGCAAAAAGACCCAAAGGCGGAATGATTTTCCGCATTAACCAAATGAAAAGTTTTTCGCAAGCTTTTCAAAGGCTTGCGGAGTGCAGGGGCAAAGTCCTTGCTGGGAGCTTTGGAGGAAGTGCGGGTGTCCGGTGGACACCTTGGCCGTAAGGCCAAAGCCCTCCAACATTCAGGAAGAGAGGGATATTATGAATATATTGGTAGTAGAAGATGAGATAGGGTTGGCCGAGGCCGTGGGGGCAATTCTGAGAAGTGAAGGGTATCAGGTGGATTTGGCGCATAACGGTGAGGTGGGACTGCAATATGCTTTGACGGGGGATTATGACTGCATTCTGCTGGATATTATGCTGCCGAAAATGAACGGGCTGGATGTGCTGTCGTATCTGCGGGTCAAAGAGATAGAAACACCTGTCCTTTTGCTGACCGCCCGTTCCGAAACGGAGGACAAAATTAAAGGACTCGACTGTGGAGCCGATGACTATCTGACAAAGCCGTTCTCGATGGGTGAACTGCTCGCCCGCATTCGTGCCATGACAAGACGAAAAACCGTAACGCCCGACATTAACCCCCGCTTCGGCGACATTACCTTGGACTTGAAAAAGGGCGAAATTATTTGCGGCGTGAACAGCGTTGTCTTGGGACGCAAAGAATTCCAAATGATGGAAATGCTCGTATCGGCCGCCGGTCAGATCGTTACCAAAGAACAGTTCGTTACCAAAATCTGGGGACATAACGATGAAAGTGAATACAACAACGTGGAAGTGTACATTTCCTTTCTGCGGAAGAAATTGAGTGTCCTGCATTCTTCCGTGCAAATCAAAACACGGCGGGGCATCGGCTATTGTCTGGATGGTGCCAAATGATTAGTAAACTGCGTATCAAAATCATCATCGTTATCACACTGATTCTGACGGTGGCTGTCTTTGGCATTATGAGTGCCATCAACATGATGCAGAGAATGGGCAACCGCACACAGATTGAAGCCACCATTACCCGTATTGCAGACTTAGACGGCTTTCCCCCCACCACCCTCAACGCCTATGACCCGTTCGGGGACAGTCAGACCGAATACATTGACTGCTTCTCCATTCAGTTCAACTATGACTATTCCGTCCGGCGTATCGTTTTGGCACGGAATATTGAGGTTGACCAAAACGATATCGTGAACTATGCCAACCAAGCGCTATCCTCCGGTCAGACTTCTGGAGAATTGGGTCACTATGCCTACTATCTCCAGCCCAAATACTACGGTGCTATCCTTGTCTTTATGGATATCCGCACCTATCAGCAGGCACAAAAAAATCTGCTGTTCTCAACGTCCATCATTGGACTGCTGACCATTTTCTTCTTCTTTCTGCTGGCGGTCGGTCTGGCTTTTTGGCTGGTCAAACCGGTCAAGAAAAATCTTGAGAAGCAAAAACTCTTTATCTCCAATGCCAGTCATGAACTGAAAACACCGCTGGCCGTTATCAGTGCCAACGCCGATGTTCTGGCCACGGAAATCGGCGACAACAAATGGCTTGGTTACATTCGTTCCGAAACCGTCCGCATGAACGAACTGGTCACCGAACTGCTTTGTTTGGCACGGCTGGACGATAAAACTGGTCACCCGATGGTCATGTCCGACTTTTCGCTCACCGATGTTTTTCTGCAAACGGTACTGCCGTTTGAAAGCACCGTGTTCGAGATGGGCAAACAGCTGATTACCGAAGCACAGCCCGATATCACTTATCACGGCGATGAAAGTGCCATCAAGCACGTTCTGACCATTCTGTTGGACAATGCCGTTAAATACTCCTTTGCCCACGGCATCATTACCGCTAAACTGTACACACACGCCAACAAGAAAATCATTGAAGTCCACAACACCGGTGAAGGTGTGCCAAAAGAACAGCTGGGCAAAATTTTTGAACGCTTCTATCGGCGTGACGAATCCCGCAACAGCAAGACCGGCGGCTACGGTTTGGGACTGGCAATTGCCAAAGCCAGCGTGGAAGCCCACGGCGGCCATATTTCTGCCCAAAGCGAATACGGCGAATGGATGAAGTTCACCGTTGTCCTATAACCGAAAACCCACGCCCCACCAAGGGCTCTGCCCTTGGAACCCGTTGGGGGAAACTTTTTCTGGCGAAAAAAAGTTTTCCCCCAAACCCCCTTTCAAAATTCGCTGACTTGACCTAAATCAGCATTATTATTTATTCGTTATTCATTATTCATTTTTTCCCCCTGCACATAAACGCACAAAAGGTCAGTAACCCGCTTTGGCAGGTTACTGACCTTGTTTCATTTGTTGGTTATTCTTATCGGTGGGTGCGGGTTCTGACGACGGCCGACTGCTGTTCAAAGCCGAAAAGAACCGGCTTTTCAGGATAAGGCTTGTCAGCCATCCGTTCAAGGCTCCGGCCGCCATGCCGCCTATCAGCAAATACGGCAGATACCACCAAAGCGGTGTGGACAATACCACCGAAGCCGCTGCTAACTGTCCGATGTTGTGAAAAATGCCGCCCAAGATACTGACCACCACCACATGACGACCCAACAGCCATTGTGCCAAACACATCACAGCAAAACTCAAATAGCCGCCTGCGGCACTGAAAATCAGCGAGGACGCATTCCCAAACAGCAGAGCCGACAACAGCAGACGGCCTGTCAGCACCATTAACGCCGCCGGTTTGCCAAGACAGTACAGCGTAAACAGAATGGCTAAATTAGCCAAGCCGATTTTTATGCCCGGCACCGGCATCGGCAGGGACAACAGCAGTTCTATCCAGCTGAGTACCAACGCCGCCGCCAGCAATAAGGCCATCTGTGCTAACCGTTGACTTCTTTTTCCGCTCTTTCTCATGGCTTTTTCTTTGGGCGTTCGGCGGTACCGGATGATTTTCTTTCAGGATACTGTGTACGGTGGTGGGAAGATTTCGGAGCATCTTCCGTTCGGGACGAACGGGACACCGCTGTTTTTGTTGGTGCGGCGGAAGAAGTTCTTCCCCGACTGACAGCCGATTTTCTTCTTCTGCGTCTGCGTTTTTTCTTCTGGTTCAGAAGGATATACGCACTGAACAGCACGATGACCGCCACATCGACCAGCACAATCACTATCACAATGAACGTATAGGTGCCGGAGAATCTCTCTTCTTCACCTTCCTGTAGATTATCCACCAACCTTCCCTTATCTTCATAAGGGGGCAGATTCTTAATGTTTTCACTTTGCAGTTTAGCTTTGCGGGCATATTCTTCCACATATAAGCTGTTGTCGCTGTAGAAGATGATTTCGTTGTCACCGGAAAAAGCGTATTCGCTGATATTGGTGGGGTTTTTATAAAAAACGACATCCCGAAGCATAAAGCAGTCCGCAAAGGCAAAGGAAGCCGCCGCCGTATCGCCGTTAAATTCAATTCTTGTCAGGTTGGCACAGTTGGCAAAGGCATTGGAATTGATTTCCTTCAGGGACTCCGGAAACACCAGTCTGCCGAGTGCCAAACAGCTTTGGAACGCAGATTCATCAATCTTTCTAAGGCCGCTCGACAATTTAATGCTCTTGAGTTCCGTACAGAAAGAAAAGGCACTGTTTTCAATCATTTCAATCTTGGCCGGCAGTGTCATGGAAGTGAGGGACGTACATTCCTCAAACACACTCTTTTCCAAAACCTTCAAATTGTTCGGCAGGGTAACATTGTTCAGAGAGGTACAGCCTAAAAACGCTCTTTCTCCGATGGCCGTCACCGAATCCGGCAGGCTGACAGTCGTCAGGTTCGTACATTTTTCAAAAGCAGACTTGCCAACCTTGGTTACGTTGCGGGACAGCAGAATCATTTCTATATTCTCATCACCGGCAAAGGCATAGTCGCCAATCTGCTTGACCTTGGCCGGCAGGCTCTTCGATTTCTCACTGCCCGTATATTTTATGAGAATCCCGTCTGCCACCGTAATACAGTCGTTGGTCTGGTTCTTCATCCACTTGGTGCCTTCCAACGCATAGCCGCCCAGTTCATCAATAGTCGGCGGGATAACAATATCCTCCAGCGCAGAACAGTTAAAAAACGCATATTTCGCCACAACAATAATACTGTTGGGCAGTTCGATGCTTTTCAGTGCCGAACACCCGGAAAAAGCGGAATCCATAATCTGCATAACGCCTTCCTGCAGGATAACGGTTTCCAACGCCGGACAGTTCATAAAAGCACATTCGCCAATGATTTCCACATTCCCGCTGATATCTGCTTTTTTCAAAGCCTGACAACCCATAAAGGCATTGGCATCAATATATTCCACCGAAGCGGGAATTTCCAGTTCCTTAATGGTCTTGTTGGACATAAACGCCGCCGGTCCGATTTTTGTTACTTTATATTTATCCACCATTGACGGCACCGAAACATACAGACTCTTTCCGTTATACTGAAGGATTTCCGCACTTTTTCCGTCCTCCAGCACCTGAAAAACGAAATCCCCGTTATCCAATACCGTAGCGGCCTGCACCGGCCAAGCTGCTGCCGGCCATAACCACACCGCCATCAGCACCACCCACAGGACAGCCGCCAACCGCCTGCCAAAATAGGTCTTGACTTTCAACGAACGCATCCCCTTCGCTTACTTTCTTGATAATAAACACCTGTTTATCTATCATACCACATCTCCGCCTATTTTTCAACCAAATAATACACAGAAATCCATCATGTTGGGGTTTTGAGTGTTGGGGCTTTGCCCCAAACCCCATTGGGGGAAACCTTTTTCTGGCGAAAAAAAGGAGAACGGGTGTCCGGTGGACACCTTGGCCGCAGGCCAAAGCGACCGGACCGAGCCGACAGGCGAGACCCCCAAGCCCCCTTCCAAAATTCGCTGTGTTTTGCGGTTTTGCGAAAAGTTGGTGGCTATACGATTTAGACAAACAATCAGCTTTTAGGGAATGTTCGCTTTCAGTATTCCCTTATCAGGGTAATGACCTTGCCGAGGATAGAACATTCATCAACAAGAATGGGTTCAAAGTCAGGGTTGTGCGGCTGTAAGCGATAATATCCTTCTTCTTTATAGAAACTCTTGACGGTTGCTTCGTCCTCTATCAGGGCTACCACAATGTCCCCGTTTTCGGCACAAGACGTTTTTTCGCAAATCACGATATCCCCGTCATAAATGCCGATGTCACGCATACTCTCTCCCTGTACATGAAGGGCAAATAATTCCCGTCCCTTGGCTTTAGATAAACTGCACGGCACATAACCGGTGATTTCTTCAAAGGCCAAAATCGGCACACCGGCTGTTACTTTGCCAATAATCGGCACCTCTACGGAGGGTTCCCGTTCCGGCAGACGAATGGAGCGGTGTCCCTTCCCCATTTCCAGATAACCTGCTTCTTCCAAGGCCTTCAGATGCCCGTGAACCGTTGAAGTGGACTTCAAACCTGTGCCTTCACAAATTTCACGCACCGTAGGGATGTGACCTTGTGCAGCAGCCTCCCGAACAAACGTCAGTATCTTTAACTTGCTTTTTGACAGTGTCTTTTTCATATTTCTGCACCTCCCTGACGCATGATAATGGATACGCTGTTTTTTTCATTATAACATATCTATCGGGAAAAATCAAACATTTGTTTTGAAAAGAACCCGAAAAAATCGACTTTTTTGTTTTTGGAAATGTGAAACCTGCTTTTTATGATAGCTTATCACGTCCATTCGATCCACCCACGCAGATAACGCAGGAGGTATATTGTTCTTCCATGGCAAAAAAATTTCCGGTAAAAATCAATTGCAAAATACACCCCTGCATAATATTATATAAGTAAGAATGTGTGCCGCATCGGAGTGATGACAGATGAAAATTGAGCAATTGGATAAGACCCATATTTTGATTTCTTTGGGCGAGAATGAATTGGCCGACTATGCGCTGACCTTCGACAGTCTGAGTCCGGAGCATCCCATAGCCGGCCGTTTTCTTCAGGAACTGATGGCACACGCCAGTGCCGTCACCGGCCTCAGCCTGCACCATAAGCAGGTTGTGATGGAAGCCATGCAGTATGAACACGGCTGTTTGTTCCTGCTGACCATCTCGAATCCGCCCAAAGAATCACACAAACGCAAAACCTACCGTATCCGGCACGGGCGGCACGATATGGTTTTCCGTTTTGACGAAGCGGAGCATTTTCTGCATTGTGTTCAGACGCTGTACCATCTGGGGGAAAGCCATCCGCACAGTGCCGTCTATCGTTGGAACGGCTGTTACTATTTGGTACTGCCTTCTGCCATGCCGCTGACCCGCCGCTGTCGCTGTATGGCCGCCGAATTTTCTTCGGGCTGTCGCACCGGTAGTTTATTGGCGGCTTTTCTGCGGGAACACGGTCAGGTTCTCCAGTCCGACAACGCCATTCAGAGTATTGGCCGATGGCTGGAACCTTATACAGCACAAAACTGCACTGTTTCCCAACAGGATACAGCACAGTCTTAAAGTGAGTCTTTCAAAAATCAGTAAGGTAAATGCTAAAGTGACAGGAGCATACAACCGTTTTACCCGTCAAGCACTTGAAAGACAACAACACAGCGATTTTTGGAAGGGGGTTTGGGGGAAAACTTTTTTTCGCAAGAAAAAGGTTTCCCCCAACGGGGGTCCAGGGGGAGCCCCCCTGGTGGGGTTTGGGGCAAAGCCCCAACAGAGGATACGACCCGATTTGACAGGCAGAAAGT
>CADCOZ010000212.1 GCA_902803125.1 uncultured Ruminococcus sp. | reverse complement strand
ATTACGAATTATCTGAAAGCACACGGTATGACCAAAGATCTGCCGAAGATGGACGGCGACAACAAATGGACGCTGAGCAATCAATACGACTGGGATTTTCACTCCGGTTATATTGGCAACTGGGATATTGATATGCACTTTTATCAGATTAACACCCTGAAAAAAGGCAGTTCCATGGGTACCGATGTGTTCGACATGGAAAAAGTTCCCAGCGAGAGACAGGGTAAGGAAGTCAGCGTTTTCTATACCGGTGAACCGCAGGTGGCTGTGTATCTGCCTTCCAACGGCGGTGCCAAGTATCAGTATTCGGCCATTGATTATAAGGGCAAGAATGCTTCTGCCAACGGCGGCCGTAATGTGCTGAAATCAGGCGGCACCATCACCCTCAGAATCAAGCCCGATGAAGGCAAGTATATCAAGAGTCTGCGTCTGTGTGACCGCTTTGTGTATGATGAAAACCATGCCAACGGTACGCTGACACAGTATATCAGCGAGGACGATGCCCTGTACAAGAGCGACTGCGGCATTTATCCCGAAAGTGACGGCTACTATACTTTCCACATCAACGTGCCGTTCCGTGACGGTTCGGTCATTCTTGAACTGGCCGATGTACCTTCCAAGGTGCATGAAGTAACGCTGAACGAAAGCGAATCGGTTGTGGGTATGCAGTATGCCGATCAGGACGGCGGTATCCTGACCTTCAGCAGCTTTACCGGCGAAACCATCCAGAAGGTGAATACCGGCGATCAGGTAACTGTGGCCGTTATGCCCTATACCGGCTATATCTGCGAAGGTATTAAAGTAACAGATTCTTCCGGTAATGTCTATACCTATCAGGAAGTCGGTCAGGATGACTTTTACAGTATCCTCCACGAACAGAAGGACTTCACCTTTACCATGCCCGATGCGGACGTGGCGGTAGAGGCTGTTTATAAAGAGGCCTTCAATGTTGAACTGATTTCCCGTGCGGAATACCCGAACACCACCCTGAAATTCATGAATGATAATGGTCTGGCCGATGAGAAGGACACCATCCGTTCCTTTGAAGCGGGCGAAGTCGTGAAAATTGAAGCCAAGGCCATCAATGGTGATATGCTGACAAAGGTTGTTGTCAGTGACTATACCAACCGCGAGTATATCCGGTGTGATATCAACGGAGATATTGTCAGCTTTATCATGCCCGAAGGCAATATCCAAGTGGAAGCGGAAAGCGAAAAAATGGTCATGAGTGAATATGTGGCCAGCGTTAAGGAAGAATGCAAGGATTGGGTTACGCTGATTGACAGCGACAACAATCCGCTGAATATCCTTTCCGTGCAGGCGGCCCCCGGCGAAACCGTTCGCTTTGCAAAGGGTGCCATTTTCAGTTCTGTGAACTGCAAGGCCGTTGGCACCAGCGGTACTCCCGTGACGGTGGAAAAGGAATCAGACATTATTTGTTACCTGACCATGCCGAATGAGTCCGTGACGATTTCGCTTGATTTCACCCCGCACACACTTACGATTGATGAAGCCTCCTATGACCTTGGCCTGCGTTTTGCCAATAAAACCGGCATAACACTGGATCCGGCAACAGTCGTTTGGGCAGAGGGTTCCGTCATATGGCTGAAGAGTCCTCTGAAATGCAAGCAGGATCTGAAAGCCACCACGGCAAGCGGACAGGATGTACAGGTTATCAAGCAGTCCGATGAACTTTACGGACTGGTAGTTCCCGCAGAGGATACGACCATCACCGTGACGATTTATCCCCGCACAGTGACCCTTCAGACAGAAGACGAAACAGGCAGTATTGCTTTGCTGAACGAAGACGGCACCGTTTCGGAAGAATCGTCCATGACGCTTTATGAGGGACAGACAGTCCTTCTGAAAGACACCTTCAAGTATAAGCAGGATCTGTCAGCCACCACGGCAGGCGGTGAGGATGTGCCGATTGTCAAGCAGTCCGATGACATTTATGCCCTGACCATACCGGGTGACGATGTGATTATCCATGCGACCGTATATCCTCATACGGTTGAAGAGGATCTGAAAGCACAGAATTATCACATTGTTTTGATTGATGATAACGGCGTAGAGCAGCCCAACCCGTACATGGTTGGTTACGAGGGTCAGAAGATCATGATCCAGGTTGACCCGCAGCTGGCCGCAGACGACCATACCCTGAAGGTAAAGGACGGTAATGGCAATGAGATTCCTTTGACAACAGAGGGTACGGATCTCTACTCCTTTACAGTGACTTCTTATACGGTGATTTCCATCTCGGCCGACAGATACACCATGCGTATCGGCAACGTAGAAGGCGGCACAGCTTCCTTTGACCGGGATTCCTCTGTGATGGAAACAAGAGGAGAAGGCAACGGCTGGATCACGGCTTATCTGACGGCTCCCAAAAACAACTGTCTGACAGATTTCAGCATCAA
The DNA here is from genome assembly GCA_902803125.1 of uncultured Ruminococcus sp. Classification (GTDB taxonomy): domain Bacteria; phylum Bacillota; class Clostridia; order Oscillospirales; family Acutalibacteraceae; genus UBA1213. The sequence continues at coordinate 4,449 of CADCOZ010000212.1, read as the reverse complement.
CTTTACCTCTTCCGGTAAGGATACAAACTATTCTGTCAACGTATTGAGTACAGAACAAACAGACAGCGGTGTGCTGATTACGGTTAACTGCCATGTGCCTTTAGGCGATTCTACCGTGAACTTCACGCTGGGCGAAGGCTATACGGTGTATGTTGACGAAAGCGGTTTTGCCTATGGACGGGACAATGAACCGATTGCCTATATGCAGCTGAAGGATTACACTACCAACTCCACCCACAGCGGTCCGGCGGTTATGTATCCCGTGACCAGTACAGTGGAAGGCTTCTTCTTCTATGATGAATTCCATTATCCTGCCCATTTGCAGATCGTCGGCAACGAAACCGGCACAGTCTATACAAACATGGATGTTCAGCCCGATGCCACTTCCTTCTTCTGTCACACCTCAGATTTTAACCCTTACGGAGAGGATTTGACCGTAAAGGCCACCTTTGGGGAAATTGAACATCCCGATCCCGATGCGGTGACCGTTAGCCTCGATACCGAAAAGTTTGTCTATGACGAAAACGGCACCCCGACTTCCTATCTGACCTTTGAAAGCACCGGCACTTCTGATCCGCTGGTGATCAAGAAAGATACAGAATTCACCATCTCTTATACAGAGGACGATGACCACACGCTCACCGGTCTGACGGTTATGAAGGCTTCCGGCACCTCTGAAGAGATCACCTTTGCCAACGGCACCGTCACCTATCAGGCGGATGACTCTATGCTGCTGGTGCCTGTCTTTGAAGAGAAGGCCGAGCCGATCCCTGAACCGGAACCGGCACAGGTCACTATCAGCACCTATGAAGAATTAGTAGCCTTTGCTGAAAACGTACAGAACGACTACGCACACTATGGCAAGGCTTCTGTACAATTGGCAACGAATATCATCGCTCCTGACGACAGCACCTGGACAACCGCTATCGGCAGTGCGGAACAGCCCTTTAACGGCACGTTTGACGGCAGCGGCTTTGCGGTTGTCGGACTGAAGATCAGCATTTCCGACAACGGCGGCTTGTTCGGCGTGATCGGCACACAGGGCGTTGTCAAGGATATGGCTGTCATTCAGAGCAGCTTCAAAACCAAGTCACAGACAGCAGGCGGTATTGCGGCTGTCAACAACGGTTTGATTGACCACTGCGTCAGCGGCATCAATACAGATGTCGGCGGCAGAGGTGTTTCCATCAGAAAATATGGCAGTGATGTCTACGGTACGGTCAGCGGCGGTATTGCCGGCGTTAACGGCGGTACCATCACCGGCTGCCGCAGCAGTGCGTTTGTTGTCGGCGGCGATGCGGCCGGTATTGCAGCCATCAATAACGGCACCATTTACGGCTGTGCCAACAACGGTGCGATTGGTTCCAATTCTGTTATCAATCAGCGTGTGGGCGGTCTGACGGTAGAAAACAACGGCACGATTAAGTCCTGCTATAACTCCGGCAAGGAAAACGGTTCCAGCAAGACCGTTATGGCGGCCGTCAGCGTGACCAACAGCGGCTCCATTCAGGATGTTTTCTACAGCACCTTGGGTGGTACAGTTGCCGCTATGGGTTCGGAGGCCGACATGACACAGGTCAGCATGACAGAAAAGACCATTGAAGAGATGCAGGCTGCCACCTTCTCGGATGAACTGAACAATGTAACAGACAGTTCTGTAACATGGCGGCAGATCAGTTACAGAAAGACCCGCATGAATCAGGGCTTCCCGATTGTTTCAGGACGCTTCATTCAGCAGGTGACGATCAGCGACGATCTTAAGCTGAAGGTAAAGGCGCTGATTCTTAAAGCCATGAAGGTTAACTACGTGCCGATGATGCTGCGGTCTTCCACCTATACAGCGATGCAGTCAGCGGCTGGTACCCGTACACTGACCAGTGCTTATGATGCCACCGCGGCAGATCCGAGCGGCAATGATCTTCCTGCCGAACTGTGGTGCGAAGGTGTGACCGTCAGCGTACCGGTCAGCACCAATGATGCACAGATCATTGTTATCAACAGTGATGGCGAAACAGAGGTCTTTGCTCCTGACAGCATTGAAAACGGTTGGGCTACCTTCACTATGGCTGAACCGATGGCCTTTGCAGTAGCAGAGAATGTTACATCTGACGAACCGTCACCCACACCGGTCATTCCGGACGACGGTAATGTCAAGACCGGCGAAAGCACCCTGCCTTTGACAGCTGCTTGTGCCGCTGTTCTGATTTCTGTTTGTGCTGTTCTTTGGGCAAGGAGAAAAAAGGAACGTGAATAATCCAACAACCAAAAGCAAAAAGAAAACCATCATTATCATAGCTTTGGCAGTGCTGTTAGCGGCTCTTCTGGTAACAGCGGCGGTCATCCTCCTTCAGCCGAAGGAGGAACCGCCCAAAGAGCCGGCCAAGGGCGTTGTCGGTGTGATAACCGATAACTGGGATCCGCAGGTCAGTCAGCCAACAAGCGGCTCAGCGTCCCAAAGCGGCACACAAATTCCGGGTTATTCGGCGGCGACCATGCAGGAGGGAGATCTTTCTCTGAAACTGCGTATCGGCAACCCGAAGGATAACCATGTAGGCTTTTATGCTACATTGAAACTGTCGGACGGAACGGTGCTGTATACCTCGCCGCTGTTGGAACCCGGTCAGGGACTGGAAGAAGTTCCGCTGACCCAGACACTGGCCAAAGGTACCTATGATGCGGTGGTGGAGTACCGCTGTGTACTGCTGGAGGACGGCAAAACACCCCTGAATTCAGCGGAATCCGGCTTCAAGCTCTATGTCAGTTAAGGCGTTTGTGCCTTGATAATATTAAAAAATTGAAAGGATGTTACACTCATGAAAACCAAGAAAATGCTTACCCTCGCACTGGCAGCCGCTATGGCTCTGACCGTTACTGTATCCGTTGCCGCGGAGGAAATCGAGCTGACACCCGCCTCTCCTGAAGGCCAGACCGAAGTAACCGCAAAAATTGTTGGGGCCGCCGGAGATGTTTCCTACATCATTACCATTCCCGATGTAGTAGATTTTGGCGTATTGAGCCAGCCCGATAACGATACCGAAGATCACTTTGCAGACAAGGCTTATAAGGTTACTGCCAAACAAATTACGGGCATGAATCCTGATGAACAGCAGGTTGGTGTTTATGTGAAGAATCAGGGAGCAACCGTAGGCGGCGACCCGAAATTCTATATCACCAATAAGGCCGACAGCAGCAAGAGCTTCTATTATGATATCTATGACTGTCCGGCTGCTCAGATCGCAGACAACACGGCCAACATCAATGCCAATGCCATGCCTTATGCCATCGGCTATAAGCTGGTTGGTTTTTCCGAAACAGGCGAGGAAGTGAACGGTACTCTGCGTCTGAACCAGAATCAGCTTTACGGCTTGAATATTGCTGAATATGTGGGCGATTACAGCGGCTATATGGTATTCTACAGCATGATTGAAGATATCTGATTTTCTGAAAGACCATTATCATGAAAAACGGCATCAAAAAGGGCTTGTGTTTTCTGCTGTTGTGCCTGACAATACTGATACTGCTGTGGCCTGTTATAGCGGCGGCGAAAAGCGGGCATGGCGGTACAACACAGGTGATTGCAACAATCGAGGCTCCTTCTGACGGTCAGAGCGAACAGCCTTGTCCGGAGAGCAGTGTTCCTGTTTCTTCGGACAAGACACCGTCTGTTCCGGATGATCAGCCTGTTGGTACCGGTGATGCAGTTCCATGGCTTCTCCTGACAGCTGCTGTCGTTTCGCTGGCACTGGTCATCGTTATTAAAACAGACAGCAAAGAAAAAACTGAGTAAGGCGGATTGATATATCGTATGATGGCAGTATTTATTATTTTTGGCGTGTTAATGATTATATGCGGTGTTTCGTGTATGTGCACGCCCCTGATTACTTTTTTGGACGCAGGTTATTTCATTGTAATATTGATTGGTGTGTTCGGTGTAATGAGCATTATCCGAGGCATCAGCAAAAAGAACTTTGGCATAGGCTTTATTTTTGGCATTCTCAGTGTAATATTTGCTGTTTGTGTCTTATTCTTCCCGGGGCTGATGCTTCTGACAGACGGTATTCTGATTTATATGTCGGCGGCCTGGTTTGTCATTCAAGGTATTTTTGCTATTATCACAGCTATTCAGGTGCGGAAGGTTTCCAGTTTGTGGGTTTTACAGCTGATTATGGGCATTATCGGCATATTGCTGGGCTGTTATGCCTTCTTCCATCCGCTTGTGTTGGCTCTTTCGGCAGGAATGCTCATCGGCATCTACTTCATTGAAGCAGGCATTATGATGATCGTGAGTGCTGTACAGAAAAATTAAATCTCCCCAAGGTGTGTTCGAACGAAAACCCCGTTTTTTGTTCGGCACACCTTTTCTGTTGGAGGGCTTTGCCCCTGCACTCCCTAAAGGGACTAACTTCGTGTCGCCCACAAGCCTTTGAAAAGCTTGCGAAAAACTTTTGT
>CADCOZ010000211.1 GCA_902803125.1 uncultured Ruminococcus sp. | reverse complement strand
TTTTTCGCCAGAAAAGGGGTTCCCCCAAGTGGCTGTCCTGATGGAAGGGGTTGACGGAACAAAAGGAGGACGTTTTATGCGGAGATGTGTGATAATAGGGGCTTCGCCTGAAACGGATACGGTGCAGTGGGCTTCGTGGGTAAGGAAAGATGATTTCATCATGTGTGCAGACGGGGGTTATGTTTTGGCACAGCAGGCCGGTTTGACACCGCAGTTGATAATCGGGGACTTCGATTCAGCCGCCGTGCCTGCGGCACCGCCGTGTGAGGTGATTCGTCTGCCCGTTAAAAAAGATGACACCGACACCATGTACTGTATCAAAGAAGGTATGCGGCGGGGATTCCGTTCGTTTCTGCTGTTGGGCATGACCGGCGGACGGCCTGACCATACTTTTGCTAATTTTGCGGCTCTGACCTATTTGTCACAGAGAAAGTGTCAAGGAATCATCATGGACACCGAGTGGTGCTATTGTGCCTTGACCGATGACAAGATGATTCTGAAGGGCTGTCAAAACAGCCGTTTCGCTGTTTTTCCGTTTGGGTGTGCCGGCTGTCGGGTATCGCTCAGCGGCTTTTTGTATGAGGGAGCCAACATTGACCTGTCGGCTGATTATCCGGTGGGGGTCAGCAATACCATTCTGTCAGACAGTGCCGCTGTTCAGGTGGAAGGTACGGCTTTGCTGATGTTTACACAGCCGTCTAACGGACAGTTCAAAAGTATATAAATAGGAACCAATCCCGCCCCTCAACAGCAGGAGCGGGATTTTTTTGGCAAAAAAAGAGTGTCAAAAATGCGGCGGCTGTATATTATGATAGTGTAAGGCACAAACACCCCGCCCGCCGCACCGAACCCATGCGGAGAAAACATATTCCGAAAAAGCGGACACAAAACAGAAGGCTGTCCGGTACAGCGATTCATTGGTGTTCTGAAAAGGTGGTGCATCATGCGGTGAGAAGAAGAGGGGGTAAAAACGGTTGTCTGCTGTCGTTCAGTGCGGGTTTGCTGGTGGCCAGTATCCTGCCGCCGTGCTGGGTTGTGGTGGTTGTGGCTGTGGTTTTGATTGTCAGTTCACTGTGCGGGGGTCGGTGCCGCCGCTGCTGAAAGGAGTCGTTTTTGATGAAAGTTGTAGTCATTGACAGACCGAAATTTTGGGGTTTCTTTCTGAGAAAAATGTTTGGTATCAAAAAACAGCCGCTGACGGCAGAAGGAACCGCTTTGGTGCGGTAAACAGGACAATATTCAGGAAAAAATGGTATAAAATGCAGAAAAATGGAAAATATTTACGCTGGGGGTTTGAAATAGAGAAGGTAGTATGATATAATAGAAAACGAAGAGCTACGGGCGGTGAAAAAGATGTTGAAGCAAATTCAGGCTTGGGATGACAGGGTGCTGATGTGGTTCGCCAAACGGCATACCCGTGTGATGAACAAACTGCTGATTCTGATTACCACCACGGGAGATAACGGCTATATCTGGTTTGCCTTGGCAGTGCCTTTTTTGCTCATGAACCGATGGCGGCTGACCGGCTTTACCGTGCTGGCGGCCATGGGGATTGCTTCTCTCACCGGTGAAATAACAATCAAACATATCGTGAAGAGGGTGCGGCCCTGCAATAAAGCGTTCGATGAGTATTTGCTGATTGAAAACCCGCCGCATTACTCCTTCCCTTCGGGGCATACAACCGCTTCCTTTGCGGTGGCCACGGTGGTTGTCTGTTTATGTCCCTTGTGGATGGCCATAGCGGTGAGCCTGTATGCGTTTCTGATTGCTTTTTCACGCCTGTATTTGTTAGTGCATTATCCCACGGATGTTTTGGCCGGAATGGTCATCGGCATTATTTGCGGATTCATTTCTATCCCCGTGGCGCAGTCCATTCCTTTGTTTACCATACAATTTTAGCGGCCGGTTCCCGAAACGTTTTGTCCGGCACAAAAAGAATAATATGTGAGGAACCAAAAGTCAGCGAATTTAGGGAGGGGGTTTGGGGGAACCCCCTTTTTTCGCCAGAAAAGGGGTTCCCCCAACGGGGTCCAGGGGCAGAACCCCTGGTGGGAGGTTTGGAGGGCAAA
>CADCOZ010000210.1 GCA_902803125.1 uncultured Ruminococcus sp. | reverse complement strand
TTTTTGGAAGGGGGTTTGGGGGAAACCTTTTTTTCGCTAGAAAAAGGTTTCCCCCAACGGGGTGCAGGGGCAGAGTCCCTGCCGGGGTCCAGGGGCAGAGTCCCTGGTGGGAGGTTTGGAGGGCAAAGCCCTCCAACACTCAAGAAGCGGCTTGACTTTTGTAGCGGGTTGGGGTACAATAAAAGTATTGAAATGAGGAAGGAGCGGTTCTGTGAAAATCTTGCTTGTGACAGATGCATATACACATTTGACGAACGGTGTGGCCGTGGTGGTGGCTACCCTTTATAATACTTATCGTGCTAAAGGACATGACGTGCGGGTGCTGACGGTATCCGGCGACCGGAATGCCCATCAGGATGGTGATGTCTACTATATTCCTTCGTTCAAAGTACCGCTTTATCCGGATGTCAGAATGAGTTTGGTGCATCGGCACCCCTATTTGACAGAATTGAAACAGTGGAAACCGGATATTGTGCATATCCATTCGGAAGGCTCCGCTTCCCGTATGGCCAAGTCGATTGCAAAGGCTTCAGGCTCCCGTATCGTGATGACATGGCACACCGATTATGCAAAATTTGCCTTTCATCATCACTATTCTAACGGGATCGTCCATTTTTCCGCTAAAAATCTGATGAAGGCCGCTTACCACAGTGCCAACATCATTACCGTGCCGTCCTATAAAGCCAAACGAATGCTGGATGACTACGGTCTGAAACAGCCGAATGTGGTCATTCCGAACGGCATTATTCTCAGCCGCTTTCAGAAGTCCCTCAGCGATGAGGAAAAGCAAAAACTGCGGGAACAGTATCATATCCCAAAGGGCAGCAAAGTGCTGGTCATTGTGTCCCGCTTGAGTGCCGAAAAAAATATCAGTGAAATTATTTCCTTCTTCCCCCTGCTGCTGAAAAACGAACCGCATCTGCATTTGCTGATTGCCGGCATCGGTCCGGATAAAAGACATCTGGAACAGCTGACCGAACAGCTGGGAATTACCAAAAACGTTACCTTTGCCGGTTTTATCCCGCCGGAGGAAACCTATCGCTGTTACAAACTGGGAACCGCCTTTTTCAGTGCGTCAACCTTTGAAATGCACAGCCTGACTTACTTGGAAGCGATGGCCTGCGGTCTGCCGCTGATCTGCCGTGAGGACTCCTGCTTGGAAGGGGTGCTGACAGACGGCTTTAACGGCTATATCTATCGGAATCAGAAAGAATTCCTGACCAAAACACTGCGGCTTTTGCGGGACGATGCCCTTTGTCGGGAAATGGGAGAACATTCTTTACAGCATTCGGAGCATTTCAGCGAGGGAGCCTTTGCCAATAAAATGCTTTCGCTGTATCGTCAGCTGCTTCAGATCAGCGAAAAATCGAAGAAAACAAAGTAAGATGGATGCGGACAGGTCGGAAGCGGTTTCGGCTTGTTCGCTTTTTGCTCGATGGAACCGTGCTGACCGTCTGAAACTCTCCGTTTTTTCATCAGAAAGCGGCTTTTCCACACACTCCACCAGTGTTTCCTTGATTCAGCGGCCAAAAAAGGAGGATAAAGACAGATGTTTTTCATCAGAAAACCAAAAACGGTGCTGTGGGAACTGGTACTGCTGATGTTCATTACGGCGGCCGCAGGCTGTCAGAACCCGCCGCAGACAAACATTCTGTCCGACAGCAGGTCATCGGCCACTATGTCCGATAAAGTATCGGACAGTCATCGTCTGGAAACGCTCTATGAAGAAAAACTGCGGGAACTACTGCGGGACGGTGTGGTGAAAGAAGAAACCCCCGACACGATTTACTATGACTGGTTCGATTTGGACGGTGACGGTCAATGGGAAATGATTGTTTCCATGGGAACCTCACAGAGCGGCTGCTGTTGGCTGTATACCTGCGAAAAGGATCGGGTGGTGCCGATTGAACAGCATTGCGGGGAGAAAGGCTGTATCCGCTTCTATCCGGAATGTCAGCTGATCATGACGGAACAGACCATCGGCGGAAGTGTTGTGCAAAGCTATTACCGCATCGAACAAAAACAGCTGGTATCCCTCTATGAACGGGGAATCCATGTCAGCATGAACGGCCGCTTTTCTTACAGCTTTAACGGCGAAACGGTTGACAAGGAAGAATATGACCGGCTGGTTCAGGAATATGAAGCCGCTTATCCCGTGAGAGGCGAATATGTTTTACTGGGGCGAAATCGCCAATTAACGCTGTGATAGAAATGACACAATTCTTCATAAAAAAGTAAAAAAATCTATTGCTTTTTACGTTGGTATTTGGTACAATGGGTATATTCCCAAAGACAAGAAAGGTGGAATTTGTAATGAAAGATTTTGAAGAAACGAATGGATTGGAAGAAGAGGAAGATAACTTTATTACTCTGAATGACGAGGACGGTAACGAAGTCGATTTTGAGTTCCTTGATATGATTGAGTATGAAGGCAACAATTACGTTGTTCTGCTGCCGGTGGAGGAAGATGCCTCTGAGGTGGTTATCCTTCAGCTGGAATCCATGAGTGACGAAGAGGAAAGCTATATCAGTGTGGATGATGAAGACGTGCTGACAGCTGTTTTCGAAATCTTCAAGGAAAAGTTCAAGGACGAGTTTAACTTTACGGACGACTAATATCAACCGCCTCACGAAACCCATTACGCTTTATGTGCCATCAACGCCGACAGCTTTGTCTGTCGGCGTTTTTTGGCCTGCCCGGTCACTATCCACTATGCACTATGCACTTTTTCCGCCTATCCGCCGGTGACTTTGGTATCATTTGTTTTTGTACAATAACGCTCCATTCTTTGTTCTTTTGTACGATACTGTAAAAAATGTAGATGTTTGTTACAGAAAAATGCTACTTTTCTCCAAAGTTTTGTTACCCTATACAAAATTCATGGTACCGTTGATAGAATTTTAGGATATGCGTTGCTTTATTTAGGAGAAAATGGTATAATATGGATAAGTAAGAAAGCGTAATCATATGATGAACTGCTGTATGCGGAAAGGAGGATTTATCATGAAGATTACAGAAGCACTCAGAGAATTGGTGTATACTTATGGATTGGAAGGTTTGTTCAACGGTCCTTTGTGTATGGCGGTGCTGTCGGAATTAGCACCGGATTGCGAGAGAGAACGCAGCCGTATTCAAACGGCTTTTTCGTGCCATGCGATGGAATCCATTAAAGCGGCCATGCAGGACGTAACCTGTGCGGACAGCCATTTTGCCAGAGCCGAACGGCTGTTGGTATCGGAAGCCGATATCATTCCGGCGGTTGCGGCACAGACCGTTTATTATTTCAAACGGGCGTTCGGTTTTCCGGATTATCGGGAATATGATAAAGAAACCTACGGCAAAGTTTCGGAAAAAAACGGCAGTTGGGAAGTCATCTACGAAGGAGAACTGAAAGACGGCAAACCCAACGGCATTTGTACCATGCTGTATTACAGCGAAGGGATTCTTTGCCGCCGCACCGAGAGTGTTTGGCTGCATGGTAAACGAATCGGTTACTGCAAGATGCTTTCCGCAGAAGGCAACACTTCGCATAAGGAAGGTTTTTTGGTCAACGATGAATTCTGCGGCATCCAGACCATTGTTTATGACAACGGTACTTTTGAAAAATTGGTTTGTAACAGTGCGTTGTCTGCGAACGGATAAGTGGCCGTCACGGAATGTTGGCGGGATTATGCGAAACTTTGGTGTTGATGGTGCATGAAATCCCCCCTGCGGCTGTTTGGCCGTGAGCGGAGGAAATCAGCAGGAATAAAGGCGATATAACGGGCGGCTGTTTCCGTGTCCAATACGGTACGGAAACAGCCGCCCTAATGCTATATTGACCAAGAAATTCCACAAAAGTGTTGGTTATATGAGCATTGATCAAAATTCACTGTTCTGAAAAGCCGCTGTTCGCCTGCGGAACACGGAACCGACCATAGATACCGCTTTTTCTAAAAAAATTTTTTGTTTTTTTGTAACCTGTCTGTACCCATAGGGATTATATGGTCAAAAGGAGGTCATCTTTATGAAAAACAAAAAAGTATGTATTGCTATTTCTTTATTTTTGGCACTGGGTCTGACGGCTTGTTCACAGACCAGCAGCAGCAATCCCTCTTCCCTATCGGGCCATGAAACGGCTTCAGCCGCTTCTGCGGTGCTGAACGACAAAACCTCGGCCACAGAAGGCAGTTCAGCGGAAGGCAGTTCAGCAGAAGGCATTGTTCCCCGTGTGACCGGCGAAGAATATTATCGCAACACCGAAACCGATATCGCCTATGAAGCAGAAGCAGACAGCTTCCGCATGGCTGAAGGAGCAAAAAGCCTGACAACAGACGCAGCCGCCCTCGAAGGAGAAGCCTACGGAGAAGCTGTGACGAATGATGCTCCTACCGTTCCGGCAGAAGAACCCGCAGCGGAACCCATCGCTCCGGATATCAGCGGCTCAGAGGGTGATATCATTGAGATATCCGAGCCGGTGCCGTCCATTGACCCCCAGCCGGGTTTGCTGACAGCGGGTGAATGGAACGACAACAACAATTGGGGCTTCTTTACGAATTTAGTCAATACCGGCACCATTCAATTCCCGTGCTATGGACTGGAACCCCGTTACCGCACAAAAGTAGAACTGAAAAATGCCGAAGGTCAAGCGGTGGTCAATGCCAATGTATCCCTGATGGACAACGGAAAAGTCCTTTGGACAGCGGTGACCGATAAAAACGGTGTGGCCTATCTCTTTGCCGAAAACAGCCGGCAGGGTACGGATATCCATGTGGCCTGCGGCGACACTACAAAAGATTACAGTCTTGCCACCGATCAGGTGGAACCTGTCGTCAGTGACAGCGATCCCCAGCAGCAAGGCACCGCCACATTCCAAGATGCTTCTATCGGACTTGTTTTTGACGAGTCCGGCAAGACCTATCCCAAAACAGACATTATGTTCATCGTAGATGCCACCGGTTCCATGTCGGACGAAATGCTGTTCTTACAGACAGAATTTACGGCCATCAGTGAAGAGGTCGGCGATGACAACACCCGCTTCTCGGTCAATTTCTATCGTGACAAAGGCGACGAATATATCACAAAGTGCTACGACTTCACAAGTGATGTTAAAGGACTTCAGGAGAAGCTCAACGGAGAATCCGCTTACGGCGGCGGCGATACGCCTGAAGCGGTTGCAGAGATTCTGGACGAAACCATCAACAAATCCAACTGGGACGAAGAATCCGTGAAGTTAGCGTTTTTGATTTATGATGCACCGCCGCATAACGGCACAGAACAGTCTTTGCAGCAGTCCATCAAAAACGCCGCCGAAAAAGGAATCCATTTGATTCCGGTGGTATCCTCCGGCAGTGAACGGGACACAGAGCTGTTTGGCCGAGCCGCCGCCATCATGACCAATGGTACTTACGTTTTCCTGACAGACGATTCCGGTATCGGCGGTTCCCATATGGAACCGATTATCGGCAGCTATGATGTCGAAAAGCTGTATGATATTGTGGTGCGTATCATCAAAGACTACAAGCAGTAACCGCTCGGCTTGCTCCTGCCAAGGAACCCTGTCCTTATCGGGTGTTCCGTTTTGTTAAAGGAAAAAATTACTTTCTATGCCAACACACACACTCACACCATATATCCTGAAAAGACCGTTCCGATCGGAGTTTCCGGCCGGAACGGTCTTTTTTCAGAAATATAGCTTTGGCCGACAGAATCACCTGCTCATGCGGGAACTTCTCATCCATCCGGTGCAGAAGAATCCTCATCGGTTTCGGAGTCCTCCTCCTCATCAAAATAATCATCCAAATCATCTTCCAACATATCCTCTTCTTCCTCATCCTTGAAAAATAGGAACAGCTGAGAACCGGACGGCGTGGAAAGAATATAATCTTTCAGCATAATACCGGCTATACGAAATGTTGTTTTCAGAATATCGGCAAAATCCCGTTCTTCCATAAGGGAAACCATCGCATCATCGGGCAGATGGTGTACTAAAAAAACATTATCACACTGGTAACTGACCGCTAAACGAATGACTTTCTGTGTAAATAAGTCATCCTGTACGATCGCACCACTATGAATAATGTTATGGAACTGACATTGATTTTTATTATTCAGCAGGATAAGCAGGTACTGCTCTTCAGCCGTATGACTCAGGTGTTCAAAAATACAGCGGGAAATAAAGTCTTTTAATTGATTATCATCGATATCATAGTCCGTTTCATATCTTTCCTGAAGGTAGCGGGAACAGATACTGTCAATCAGATGGAGAAAAACAGCGGCATTTTCACCAACATGACATTCTTTGAGTTCAGCAGGGGAGGCTTGCAGGACATGATGAATAGAGCCGAAACGGTTCAAAAGCTGATGAGCCAAGGCGTTGGTATCTTTGCGGGGAATCGCATAAAACAGCAAAAGCTCTAAGAATTGATGGTCATAGAACTTTTCCATTCCTTCCTCTAAAAAACGCTGACGAACACGGTTACGGTGTCCTTTATGTAAATTGTTATCGGCCATTGTAATACCTCCCTTTTTGTTTTGGGTATTGAAGATAAACTGTATTCAGTGTATCATTGACAACTTTTCTTGTCAACTGCTTGGCAGGAGAAGAGGTTTTGCTTATCTCTTGACAAATTTACGGCACATTGTTAAAATGGTTTAAAAGCAGCCCTATTATTGGGTCATTTCATGCGGAATAACCGTCATGATAATCATTAGGAGGTGAAAAATATGCCAAATAATGGCAAAGGATTGGCCGTGGCCGGTCTGGTATTGGGGATTATTTCCGTTGTTTTTTTGTGGGTTCCTTTTGTCAACACCGTTGCTCTGATTTGCGGTATTATTGGCATCGTTTGTTCTGCCAAAGGCAGAGCCATCAATACCCGCTATCGTGAGCCTTCCGGTCTGGCCACAGCCGGATTGGTGCTGTCCATCATTGGCACGGCTCTGTCCGGAATCGGGTTCCTGTCCTGCACCATGTGCAGCTTATGTGTTGGCCTTTCCGGCGGCTTTGCGAATAACGTTAGTGTTGTGATGATTTGACGGGAAAGATTTTTTCCAAAAGCGGAAAACAGATGGGTTCCCTTTCAGCAGAATAAAAACAAGCTCAACAGCGGCCAACAGTGTCAGCATTGTCGGCCGCTGTTGTTGTGTGTATCAGCGGAGAAACACCAACGGATTCACCCCAATCGGCTGAACAGCTGTTTTCCGCTGCTGTAATGAATGCCGGCCATTGGTGTATAAAATGGTTCCTCACGGGCTATATTCCTTGCAAAGCCGTTGGACGACAAGTCCATAACAAAGCAATCAGGGAGGAACAGCAGTGATGAGGTACTTATGGAAATCGTTTGTTTGTGCATTGGCGTTGGCGTGTGTGCTGTCCATGACAGGGTTTTACGGAGCGTGTGAAGATATCCGTCAGGAAGTGTTCCGCCTGCATATCATGGCCAATTCCGACAGTGAAGAAGATCAGCGGCTGAAGCTCTTGGTGCGGGATGCCTTGCTGGATTATACCGCCGATTTATTCTGTACGTGCCGCAGCAAACAGGAAAGTATGCAGGCGGCCAAGGCACATATCGAAGAGCTTCAAAGCTATGCCGAAAAAATCGTGCGGCAGTCGGGGTATGCGTATCCGGTACAGGTATCGGTGGTGAATATGCCGTTCACCACCAGAGTTTATGAAGACATCACCCTGCCGGCCGGACGCTATGATGCTCTGCGGGTGGTCATTGGCAGTGGACAGGGGCATAACTGGTGGTGTGTATTATATCCGGCGCTGTGTTTGCCGTCTGTGCAGAAAGAAGCACTGTCCGAAGCCGTCAGCACCGGCGAAGAAGCTATCATGACCGAACAGGAACCCTATGCCGTAAAATTCCTGTTGGTGGAATGGTGGGAAGGACTTTGTTCGCTGTTTTCCTGAGAGCTTGTTTAAAATCCCTCTCAACACCAAGGAATGTTGGGAAGAATAAAAACAGCGGTCGATGGACATACCATGTCAACGGCCGCTGTTTGTTTTTATCAAGAGGGGTTGCTGTTACCGAATAATCCGCAGGAATCCGATAAAGGGGATTTCTTTCGCTTTTTTGGCGTTAATCGCCTTAATGGTCAGAATCAGCACGAAAATCGGAATGGCATAACAAATGGCAAAGACCACCAAATCCATAATCCAGCCCATCACGCTCAGACCGGAAGAAGCATTACCAAAGGAAGCGTCCTGCGAACAGGCCACGCCTACAATGCCGCTGAAAATGGCGAATAAAATAGAGAACGGAATATAGAAAATGAGCATCAATAAACCTTGGTTCACATAGAAGCGGGAATACATGGAATCCTTGCGGAAAATCAGCGGTACCCAGAAGGTAATACCGAAAATGGCGATGATGGCCATCGTTTTGCTGGCGGCGGCATCATCCGGATCGTAGTCATCCGTATAGTCAGGCGTATGGGTAAACATCCGCAGAATCTTTTTCAGCACCGGAAAGGACTGCATCTTATCTTCAACGCTTTCCTCCTCTTCCTCCGTTTTCTTCTCAAACTTGAAGTTCTTGGAATCAAACTGCACTACCTCTTTTTGAGGTTCGGGTTCGGGGGCGGGTGTCGGTTCCGGTTCGGGGGTGGGTGTCGGTTCCGGTTCGGGGGCCGGAGCGGGGGCCGGTTCGGGAGCGGGGGCAGGAGCGGGTGCAGGTTCCGGTTCGGGTGCGGGAATGGGTGCGGGAGCCGGTTCCGGTGCAGGAGCGGCCGGTTCATCATAGGGCTGTTCATAGGTGTTTTCATTGGTTACCGGTTCGGCATACTGTTCCGGCTGTTCATAGCCCTCATCATAGTCTTGCTGTTGGTAACCCTGCTGTTGATAGCCGTCATCATAACCTTGCTGTTGCGGATAGCCCTGCTGTTGATAACCGTCATCATAGCCTTGCTGTTGGTAACCCTGCTGTTGATAACCGTCATCATAGCCTTGCTGTTGGTAACCCTGCTGTTGATAGCCGTCATCATAGCCCTGCTGTTGGTAACCCTGCTGTTGATAGCCGTCATCATA
>CADCOZ010000209.1 GCA_902803125.1 uncultured Ruminococcus sp. | reverse complement strand
TTTTTGGAAGGGGGTTTGGGGGAAACCTTTTTTTCGCTAGAAAAAGGTTTCCCCCAACGGGTTCCAAGGGCAGAGCCCTTGGTGGGGGCCAGGGGCAAAGCCCCTGGTGGGAGGTTTGGAGGGCAAAGCCCTCCAACATTCAGGACTGGCGGCGAGCGAGAAGTTTGTTGGAGTAATTGCGGATGCTGCGCATTTCGTCGGGGGTGAGTTCACGCCATTGGCCGGGTTGGAGCATACCGAGTTTGATGGGGCCGATGGCGGTTCGCTTAAGACGGGCTACCTCTAAACCGAGAGCTTCACACATTTTGCGGATTTGACGGTTGCGTCCCTCTTCCAGAACAATTTCTAAAACAGTACGCTCTTTCTCTGCCGTGATGACACGCACCGAGGCCGGCATGGACGGACGACCGTCAATGACAACGCCCGTGGTGAGAGCTGTGAGCTGTTCCTCCGTGATGCGGGGATGCACCGTGACACGATAGGTCTTGGCAAAGTGCGTGGACGGGTGACTGATCATATTGGCAAAGTCGCCGTCATTCGTCATGAACAGCATTCCCTCCGAATCCTTGTCCAGCCGCCCGACCGGAAATAAACGGGCGGGAATGTCGTCTATCAGCTGTGCTACACACTTGCGGCCGGCTTCGTCTTTCATCGTGGTGATAAAACCGCGGGGCTTGTGGAGCAAAACATAATACTTCTTGGCATCTTTCCGCAGTTTGATTTCACGTCCCGCTACGACGATTTTGTCCTTCATGGGGTCGGCTTTGTCCCCCAAAACAGCTCGCTGTCCGTTGACCGTCACCGCACCCCGTTCAATCAGCTCTTCGGCTTTGCGGCGGGAGGCTAAACCGGCATCGGCAATAATCTTTTGAATCCTTATTTTTTCTCTGTTTTCCATATATCCTCTTCCTTTTGTTGTGGGACAGATGCTTTTGTCACCAGTTTGACAGAAGCAATTTTTTTCTCGTTACAATAAACACTGACCGTTCCAACGGCACGGCCTTCTGCAACAGGAGCATAGACAAACTGCGGCATCAGCACACGGGTGCGAATCGTATCGGGGGAATCTTTCAGCCAGGTCAGACAGTAATCCTCTGCGGGACTGACCGTTACCGTATCTGCCGTCCCTCCTACCACCGGCAAAATATACGCTTCCTCTTGGGAAAGTGCCGTTCTTCGCTCGGTGCGGGCAAAGCCGCTGTCCAACAGCCGCATATGGTCGTTCCAGTCATCAGGCGCATGAAGCGTAACGGCAATCAGCCGCACACCGTTTCTTTCGGCACAGGAGGTCAGGGTGCGGCCGGCTTTTTTCGTGAAACCGGTTTTGATGCCCATACAGCCTTCATAAAACGAAAGCAGTTTGTTATGATTGACACAAAGCTGTGTTTTGTTCGGGGGAACCAAATAATGCACCGTCAGCTTCTTTTGCGATACTATTTCGGCAAACACCGGATTATCCATCGCATAACGGCACAGCAGTGCCATGTCATAGGCCGTTGAATAATGCTGTTCGTCATCCAGACCCGACGGCGTGACAAAATGGGTATTCTTCATGCCGATTTGCCGAGCTTTTCGGTTCATCAGAACAGCAAAGGCTTCCTGACCGCCGGCTACCCCGACCGCAATCGCATTGGCGGCATCGTTGCCCGAAACCATCATCAAGCCCTTGACCAGTTCCGTCAGCGTCAGGGTGTCCCCCGCCTGCAAATACATACTGGAGCCTTCTGCCTGCATGGACGCTTCAAACGTGACGGCTTTATCGTTGCTTTCGGCTTCTTCCAGAGCGATAACAGCCGTCATGATTTTCGTGATACTGGCAATCGGAAGCGGCTGATCGGCATTCTTTTCATATAAAACCCTGCCGTTGTCCGCACAAAGCAAAACGGCGGCTTCTGCACTGAGGGAAAGTTCCTGCGCCGGCTGTACCGCCCACCCCATCGGGGCCGTGCTGTGCAGGAACAGCACACACGCTGTCAGCACGACAGCTAAAAATCGACAACACAAAAAAACCACCCGCCCTTGGCTGTGATAGTCATGTATATGCACAGGGCGGGTGATTCTATGTATCAAGCCTTCGGGGTATCAGACCTTCGGGTCATCAATACCGGATTCCTTGGTTTCCTTCAGCGGGAGTTCTTCCGCTGTTTCTTCTGCGGGTGCGGCTTCCTCTTTCTTATCCTTCTTGAACAGGCTGAGAATCTTATCGACTAACTCCGGAACCATACCAACGGCTCTATCCTGCGTATTTTTAAAGTTGCTGACACTCAGGAGCTTGACATCATCTTTGGTCACAGCAATAAACGCAATCGGGTTAATGGTCACGCCGGCACTGGCCCCGCCGCCAAAAAGATTTCTGTTTTCATCCTTCTTCGGGTTAAACTCTGAACCGCCGGATACAAAACCATACATTACCTTGGAAATCGGAATGATGGTAGTTCCGTTCGGGGTTGTAATCGGCGTACCGATTACCGTATTAACATCTACCATTTGTTTGATTTTATCAAGGGTTGTGTCCATAAGACCTTCAATCGGACGATCACTCATGATAAACACCGCCTTTACTTAATTTTTTATTGACTGAGATATAGTATAATACAAAACATTTCATTTTGCAAGGGCTTTAAGGGCTTTTACCAAGGAACCAACCGCACCGCTGAGCAAAAAGAACGGCATGATGCGGGCTTTCAAGACAAAATCGACTTTGGTTTCCGTCTGCGTAAAGACCGGAAAGATACACTCCCGATGGCGGCACTTCTTGACGTGCTGTTCAATGAACGACAGCAGCGGGAACAGTGCCGTGCATACATAACCGCAGTTCAAAGCAGTTTGGGCGGCATCTTCCGAGGCCACCGCCACCTGCAAATCCATGCGGGAAATCACCAAGTGACCGGTGATTTTATCCATCAGATAACCCAAAATGCGGACAAGCTCCTTCAGCAGTTCAATCAATCCCGAAAGTCCCTTTGATTTAATTTTCGTCAGAAGAAAGTTTTCCTTCTGTTCTTCCGGCGTTTGGGATTCGGCTCCTTTTTTTTGTTTCTTTTTTTCTTCACGCCGTTTTTTCTTTTCTTCTTTTCTGCGTTGGCGTTCGGCTTTTTTGGCCGCCTTTTTGGGGTCGGTTTCCTCTTTCTTTTCCAGCGGCACGGTAAAGACCGGGAAAAGATACCCCACTTTCAGGCTTACTTTTTCGTGGTACGAAATTTTGACCACCACCGGACAAAACAGCAACAGCACAATCAGCAGGAACAAAACGGCTAAAATCAGCAGGAAAATGTTCATACGTCACCTTCCTGTTCTGAGGGGCTGTTCTCGTGCGGGGCTTCTGTGTCCTCGTCATCATTCGGCAGGGGCGGCAGTTCTTCCAGCGATGAAATATTAAAGCACCGCAAAAAATGGTCGGTAGTGCCGTAAACCAGCGGTTTGCCGGGCAGTTCCAGCCGTCCTTTTTCTTCAATCAGCTGTCGGGCGATCAAGCCGGAAACAACACCGGAACAGTCTACCCCTCTGACCTGCTCGATAAAGGCTTTGGTCACCGGCTGGTTATAGGCAATCACCGCCAGCACCTCAGCGGCCGCCGCCGACAGCGGTGTATTACGCCGCAGATCCATCACGGCACGGATAAGGTCGGCAAAGCGTTCCTCCGTACACATTTGATAGCTGTTATTCATCCGGACAATGCGGATACCCCGCCCCGCTCGTTCATAATCACTTTTCAGTTCCTCGCAGAGGGCAATAATATCCCCTTCCCGCATACTGAGTGCCTGTGCCATTCTTTCCGCTTCCACCGGTGTGCCGCAGGCAAAGATGATGGCTTCCACCGCACTCTTTACTTCTTCTCGTTCCATTCTTTTTCACCACCGCAGATTAGTTTCAGCGTACAGTTTTGTCCGTCCCCTTCCGCACGGATACGCTTGCCTTTGATCAATTCCAGCACCGCCAAAAAAGTAGCGACCAACTCGCTTTTGTCCGTAACGGTATCAAACAGGGACTCATACCGGCACGGCTCGCCGTTTCTCAGCAGACGGAGAACGGCGTAAATTTTGGAGCTGACCGACACCACCCGCCGAGCCACAATGCCGGAAAAAGCCTCTTTGGGCGGCGGGATTTTAGCTTTGCCCCGTCCGACAGCCGCCAGATAGGCCCCTATCAGATAGGCAGGTTCATGGCTCCGCTGATAGGTCATATCCGCCTTCATTTTGGCGGGTTCCCGACAAAAGCTGTCAAAGCTGATATTGGCCGCCAGCATAGCCGCCATGCGTTTGCACTTGCGGTACTCAATCAGCTGTCCGGACAGTTCTTTCCGCATTTCTTCCGCTTCTTCATATTTGGGCAGCAGCATAGCGGACTTGATTTGCACCAAATGCGATGCCATCGCTAAAAACTCGCCGGCTATCTCCAAATCCTGTTCCTTCATCAGTTCAATTTGCCGCATATACTGTTCCAGCAAATCCGCAATACGGATATCATAGATATTCAGCTTGTTTTTCTCGATCAAATGCAGTAATAAATCAAGAGGCCCCTCAAAAACATCTAATTTATACGATATTTTTTCCAAACAGTCTTTCCCTCCAAAACGCCCCGAATCTTGGAGGGCTTTGCCCTCCAAACCTCCCACCAGGGGGGCTCCCCCTGGACCCCCGTTGGGGGAAACCTTTTTCTGGCGAAAAAAAGGTTTCCCCCAAACCCCCTTCCAAAATTCGCTGTGTTGAGGTCTTTCGAAGCCTGTTTAGTATCTGTACCGTACAGATTATTGAAGTTTTTTTTCAAAAATTATATAAAGGAGTTTTTTATCATGAGTTGTATTTTCTGTAAAATCATCAGCGGGGAAATCCCCTCCAAAAAGGTTTATGAGGACGAAAGCGTTTATGCGTTCTATGACATTCAGCCAATGGCTCCGGTTCACGTTCTGATTGTGCCGAAAACACATATTGCCTCTGTCAATGAAGTCACTTCCGAAAACAGTGCCGTTATTGCCCACATTTATGAAGTAGCCGCACAGTTAGCCAAGGAATTGGGCGTGGCCGAAAGCGGCTACCGTATCGTTTCCAACTGCGGTGCTAATGCCGGACAAACCGTTTTTCATCTGCATTTCCATCTGTTGGGCGGTCAGCCGCTGAAAACAGATATGTGCTAAACGACCCGCAAAAGCCGGTGAGAGAGTAGAGAATAATTGTTGATTTAGGTCAAGTCAGCGAATTTCGGGAGGGGGTTTGGGGGAACCCCTTTTTTCGCCAGAAAAGGGGAGCGCGGGTGTCCGGTGGACACCTTGGCCGCA
>CADCOZ010000208.1 GCA_902803125.1 uncultured Ruminococcus sp. | reverse complement strand
TCAGGGCGATTATGTCCCTCCTGCAAAGCGTAAAGGTGAAGTCGATTGCCCATATTACCGGCGGCGGCTTCTATGAGAATATTCCCCGTTCACTGCCCAAGGGACTGACCGCCCGCATTCAGCGGAAGAACGTGCAGGTACTGCCGATTTTCGATTTAATTGCCCAAGCGGGTGCTGTGCCGGAGCGGGATATGTTCAATACTTATAACATGGGTGTGGGCATGACGGTGGTTGTTGATGCGGCGGATGTCGATGCCGCCATCGCTTCATTGAAGGCTTCCGGTGAAGAGGCCTATGTCCTCGGTGAATTGGTGACCGGTGATGAAGGCGTTATCATCGCATAAAGGGGAACAGGCATGAAAGAAAAAAATATTGTTGTATTGGTTTCGGGCGGCGGCACGAATCTGCAAGCCCTGATAGATGCCCAAAAAAGCGGTCAGATCAAGCATGGCCGCATTACCTGCGTGATTTCGTCCAAAGAAGGTGTCTATGCACTGGAACGAGCCAAAAATAACGGCATTAAAACCAGAACGGTTATCCGCAAAGCCTATGCCGATGTGGTGACCTACAGTCAGGCTATTTTAGATGCTTTGCAGGAGGAACAGGCGGATTTGGTGGTCTATGCGGGTTTCATGACCATTCTGGACGAGTTGGTGGTAAAGGCGTTCCCGAACAAGATGATGAACGTACATCCCGCTTTGATTCCTTCCTTCTGCGGCAAGGGCTATTACGGTCTGCGGGTACATGAAGAAGCCCTGAAAAAGGGTGTGAAGCTGACGGGTGCCACGGTGCATTTTGTAACAGAAATCTGTGACGGCGGCCCCATTATCCTGCAAAAGGCTGTTGCTGTAGAGGAAAACGACACCCCCGAAACCCTGCAAAGGCGTGTCATGGAACAGGCAGAGTGGCAGATTCTGCCGCAGGCGGTCGCCCTGTTCTGTGAGGACAAATTAGAGGTTCGGAATGACCGTGTTTATATCAAGGCATAACGTATTTAAGAAAGGAAAGACAGATGATGACAGAATTGAAAGCAGAAATTGCTTCTACCACCTATCCCGGCAGAGGCATTATCATTGGTAAAAGCGAGGACGGCACCAAAGCCGTTATCGGCTATTTTATCATGGGACGCAGTGAAAACAGCCGCAACCGTGTATTTGCGGCAGAAGGCAAAGACCTGAAAACACAGGCGTTTGACCCGTCCAAGCTGGTGGATCCGTCACTGATTATTTATGCTCCTGTGCGTACCTTGGACAGCGACACCATTGTTACCAACGGTGACCAGACCGATACGATTCGTGACTTTATCCTGTCGGGCAAGACTTTTGAAGAAGCCCTGCGTACCCGTACTTTTGAGCCTGACCCGCCGAATTTCACCCCCCGCATTTCCGGTATCCTGAGCTTTGCGGACGGTGATTTCAGCTATAAAATGTCGATTCTCAAGAGTAACGAGGGCAGAGAAGCCTCTGTTCTGCGGTTCTTCTATGAATACGCCCAGCCCGTTGCCGGTGAGGGTCACTTTATCCATACTTATCAGTGTGACGGCAACCCGATTCCGTCCTTTGCGGGGGAACCGACTTTGGTTGACATCAAGGGCGATATCGACACCTTTACGAATAACGTATGGCAGTCGCTGAATGCCGACAATAAAGTATCCCTGTATACCCGCTTCATCGACTTGTCCACCGGTGCTTTTGAGGACAGAATCGTCAATAAGAACGTGTAACGCCGTCAGCCTCTTCCTCAGGGGCAGCCACCTGGGGGAAACCTTTTTCTGGCGAAAAAAAGGTTTTCCCCCAGACCCCCTTCCAAAATTCGCTGACTTGATCTCCATCAACATTATTATTTATTCATTATTCATTATTCTTTATTATTTATTTCTCCCCCTTCCGAAATTCGCTGACTTTGACCTGCTAAAAGGTTTTTAGCCAAAATGATAAACCGAAATGGGGAAAATGGATTTCTGCGTGTATGCAGTGTTTCATTAAAATCCTCATATCCTTTCTTTGAGGAAAAAAATATTTATTTTCAACAACACAAAAGTTTTTCGCAAGCCTTTCAAAGGCTTGCGGATGACACGAAGTTAGTCCCTTTAGGGAACGTAGAGGCAAAGCCCTCCAATATCATTAAAGAAGGAGAATTGCTATGAATGAGTTAGAATTGAAGTATGGATGCAACCCGAATCAGAAGCCGTCACGCATTTTTATGCAGGATGGTGCCGAACTGCCGGTGACCGTTTTGAACGGTCGTCCGGGCTATATCAACTTTTTGGATGCCTTCAACAGCTGGCAGCTGGTCAGTGAACTGAAGGCCGCCACCGGTCTGCCGGCCGCCGCTTCTTTCAAGCACGTCAGCCCCGCCGGTGCCGCCGTGGCTACAGAACTGTCCGATACCCTCAAGAAGATTTACTTTGTCGATGATCTGGAACTGTCCCCGATTGCCGGTGCGTATGCCAAGGCAAGAGGTGCCGACAGAATGTCTTCCTACGGTGACTGGGTCGCCCTGTCTGATACCTGCGACAAGCAGACCGCTCTGCTTCTGCAAAGAGAAGTGTCTGACGGTATTATCGCACCCGGCTATACCGAAGAGGCTTTGGCGATTCTGAAAACCAAACGCAAGGGTACTTACAACGTGGTACAGATGGATCCCGCCTATGTACCGGCGGCCATTGAACGCAAGCAGGTATACGGCATTACCTTTGAACAGGGCAGAAACGACCTGAAAATTGATGCGGAGATGCTGAAAAATATCGTGACCGAGTGCAAAGACCTGCCCGCAGAAGCCCAGAGAGATTTGATTATCGCCCTGATTACGCTGAAATATACACAGTCCAACTCCGTTTGCTATGCGAAGGACGGACAGGCGATTGGTGTGGGTGCCGGACAGCAGTCCCGTATTCATTGCACCCGTCTGGCGGGCAATAAGGCAGATATCTGGTATCTGCGGCAGTGTCCGAAAGTATTGGCTCTGCCGTTCCGTGAGGATATCCGCAGACCCGACCGTGACAATACCATTGATGTCTATATTTCCGATGATTATGAGGATGTACTCGCAGACGGCACTTGGGAGCAGTTCTTCACCGTGAAGCCCGAACCGCTGACCAGGGAAGAAAAGAAAGCATGGCTGGCGACTTTCAGCGGTGTATCGCTGGGTTCGGATGCGTTTTTCCCGTTCGGCGACAACATCGAGAGAGCCAAGAGAAGCGGCGTGCAGTATATCGCCCAGCCCGGCGGTTCTATCCGTGATGACCATGTAATCGACACCTGCAACAAGTACGGCATGACTATGGCGTTTACAGGCATTCGTCTGTTCCATCATTGATATTGTCCGGAAGGAGAACATAAACATGAGAATTTTAGTCATCGGCAGCGGCGGCCGTGAACATACGATTATCCGCAAGCTGAAGGAAAGTCCCAAGGTGGACAAAATCTATGCTGCACCGGGCAACGGCGGCATTGCCAAGGACGCTGAATGCATTCCGATTGGTGCGATGGACAAACAGGGGATTGTTGCCTTCTCGAAGGAAAATGCCGTGGATTTGGTTTTCGTGGCACCGGATGACCCGCTGGCAGACGGTATGGTGGATACCCTGATGGCCAACGGTATCCGTGCCTTCGGTCCCAGAGCCGAAGCGGCTATGATTGAAAGCAGTAAGGTGTTCGCCAAGAACCTGATGAAGAAGTACCATATCCCGACAGCGGATTATGAGGTGTTTGATGACCCCGCCAAGGCGATTGCCTACATCGAAGAGAAAAACAAGTATCCCGTGGTAATCAAAGCGGACGGTTTGGCGCTCGGCAAAGGCGTAATTATTGCCCGGACGCAGAAAGAAGCCAGAGAAGCCGTGAAGGAAATCATGGAGGATAAAAAATTTGGTGCTTCGGGCAACCATATTGTCGTGGAGGAATATCTGACGGGTCCGGAAGTTTCTGTACTGGCTTTCACGGACGGCATTTCACTGGTGCCGATGGTATCCTCCAAAGACCACAAAAGAGCCTATGACAATGACGAAGGACTGAACACCGGCGGCATGGGAACCATCAGCCCCAACCCGTACTATACAGCCGAGATAGCGGAAATCTGCCGCAAGACGATTTTTGAACCGACCGTGGCCGCCATGAACAGCGAGAACCGCACCTTTAAGGGCTGCTTGTACTTTGGCCTGATGATTACGCCGGACGGCCCCAAGGTGATTGAGTATAACGCCCGTTTCGGTGATCCGGAGGCGCAGGTGGTTCTGCCCAGACTGAAAACCGATTTGCTGGAGATTGTAGAAGCCGTGATTGACGAAAGACTTTCCCAGCTGAAAATAGAATGGCGTGAGGAAGCGACGGCCTGCGTGGTCATGGCTTCGGGCGGTTATCCGCTGGCCTATCAAAAGGGATTGGAAATCAGCGGTCTGGACGAAAACGGTCAGTTAGAAGGCGTGGAAATCTTCCATGCCGGCACAAAGCTGGAAAAAGGCAAATTCTACACCAACGGCGGCCGTGTACTGGGCGTAACAGCAGACGGCAAGACCTTGGAAGAAGCCCTTGATAAGGCGTATGCCGCCGTGAAGAAGATTTCCTTTGAAGGGGCTCACTACAGAACCGACATCGGACGCACGAAATAATCCATTACTTTTGTGGCGTATCCCAAAGGGAAAAGCGTTTTTCTTGCGGGTACGCCGCTTTTTGCGTATAAAATTTCTGTGGAATCAATATATTTGGAAAAAGTGGCAAAGAAAATGAAAAAAACTTTCAAATAACACTTGATTTTTTTAACAAAAGAGTATACAATAGCTTTAGCACTCAGGGAGTACGAGTGCTAATATCGTAAGACGACCGATTAAAAGGATTAAAGGAGGCAATTCATTATGACTATTAAGCCGTTGCTGGACAGAGTAGTTGTAAAGACCGAAGAAGCAGAAGAAACCACCAAGAGCGGTATTGTACTGACCGCCGCATCGCAGGAAAAACCGCAGTTTGCCACAATCGTTGCGGTAGGTCCCGGCGGAATGGTTGACGGCAAGGAAGTAACCATGTTCGTAAAGGTGGGCGACAAGGTCATCACCAGCAGATATTCCGGCACAGATGTGAAACTGGACGGCGAGGAATATTCCATTGTTCGTCAGTCTGACATTCTGGCTATCGTTGAGTAATTGATTTCAATAAAACGGAGGTAATGATTTATGGCAAAGCAGATCACTTACGGCGAAGAAGCAAGAAAAGCATTGATGAGAGGTGTTGACCAGCTGGCCGATACCGTTAAGATTACACTGGGTCCCAAGGGCAGAAATGTTGTCCTCGATAAGAAATTCGGTGCGCCGCTGATTACCAATGACGGTGTGACGATTGCCAAGGAAATCGAGCTGGAGGACGCTTTTGAAAACATGGGCGCCCAGTTGGTTAAAGAAGTTTCCATTAAGACCAATGACGTGGCCGGTGACGGTACCACCACCGCTACCCTGCTGGCACAGGCACTCATTCGTGAGGGCATGAAGAACGTAACCGCTGGTGCTAACCCGATGGTGCTCAAAAAGGGTAT
>CADCOZ010000207.1 GCA_902803125.1 uncultured Ruminococcus sp. | reverse complement strand
TTCATCCAGTGCCTTAATGATGCCCTGATTCATAGAGGTTAAAGCACCCGGTTTAAGGGTAGGGGCTTCGTACTGTTCGGCCGGACGAAAGCCCATTCTTACATGAACTTCGGTATCGAAAGAAATAATGGAAACGTCTGCACGGTTCAGTAACAGAAGATCGCTCTGAAGAGCCTTTTGGAACGCCATTAAGCCCTGATTCAGTTCACGAATAGGTTCGCCGGACATGGAAGCGGATGTGTCCACCAATAATACTACAGGAACGTGCTGTTCGCCCATGTTAGCAGCAGGGAATCTGTTTTGAACATCCGTCATTCTCACAACCTCCTTTCAAAGCAGGCAAATTGTGAATGTAACCAAAAACAACCTTTTGCCCGAATGCGGCACCGCCGCCCCTTCATCAAATGGCTACCGTAATATTATCCGGCGGCTTGGTTAAATTCACCGTCGGGGTAGCTGACTGATCCGCTTTGGCAATCTGGCTGACACTGCGGCTGAGCCACTCAAACGCATTCGCAAAGCCGTCCACATCGGCACTGAGTGTCGTTTTCTGGGGGTGCTGTTCGGGATAATACTTCTTAAGCTGTTCCAGATCCGCATCGGCTCCGATACCCATCGGCAAATAGGTGACCTTCTTGTTTTCAATCGCTGTGCGGAGTCTTTGCACCGCTTCGGCTTCCTTATCCATATCGGAAGGCTGACCGTCTGTCAGCAGGAACAGCCATGGTCTGTAGTACTTCACGCCATTCTGCTTATAGATAGAAATCCGTTCTTCAATTTCATTCAGAGCCGTAAGAATACCCTCGTTCATGGCCGTGGTGCCTTTGGTTTTCAGGATCGGTGCATCAAACTGGTCAGCCGGACGGAAGCTCAGTTCAATGTTCACACTGCTGTTGAAGCTGATAAGACACACTTCTGCTCGTCCAAGGGCAACGGAGTCTTTTTGCAGTGCGTCGTAGAAATTCTGGAGTCCTTTGTTCAGTTCCTCAATAGGGCCGTCATACATGGAGCCGGAGGTATCCACCAGCAGCACCACCGCAATATGCTGTTCGCCCATATTCGCAACAGGGAAATTATCTTGCATATCTGCCATTTTCATTACCACCTTTCTAAAAAATATAAATCATGTCCTATGTTGTGTGCCGCTGTCCTGTTCGGCTTTTCTGCGGTTCACGCTGTCAAATACAGCTAAACGCAATCGGTTTTGTCAGGAAACGACACGGCCGCACCGTATCAAATGCCTGTTGTAATGCTTTGAATCGGATCCGGAAATCTGCCGTTAGGGTAATTCGAACTAAAGAGGAGCGGAAACCAATCGAACGCATTGGCAAAGCTGTCTGCCTCGGCACTGAGTACGACCTTCTGCGGGTGATGTTCGGGATAATACTCTCTGAGCTGTTCCGCATCCGCATTGACCCCAATCCCAACCGGCCAAAAGCACACTTCCTTGTTTTCAATGGCTGAACGGAGCTTTTGCACGGCTTCGGCTTCTTTGGCTTGGTCGGACGGCTTGCCATCCGTCAGCAGGAAGAGCCATGGCCTGTAAGATAGAACACCCGTCTGCCTGTATAAAGCGGTTCGTTCTTCTATTGCTTCCAACGCTTTGAGAATCCCTTCATTCATAGCCGTACGGCCTGCTGTGGTCAGGGTTGGTGCTTCAAACTGTTCGGCCGAACAGAATTCCTTTTCTATTTTCACGTTCTTGCCAAAGCTGATAACGCATACATCTACACGTTCAAAGGCAGTGGCATCTTTTTGCAGTGCCTTGACGAAATTCTGCAAGCCTTTGTTCAGTTCCTTAATGGGGCCGTGATACATGGAGCCGGAGGTGTCCACCAATAATACAACGGCTATATGCTGTTCTACCATGTAAAGAGTGGAAAATTTTTTTCGTGTGTCGGTATCTTCCATGTTTTTTCATCTCCTCTCTGCATCAAAATGGTTCGTGGTGTGTGCGGCTTTGTGGTGCTGTCCGATGGTTTTGTTTTCCTCATCGGATTGATTATATTATATCTTATCCTCTGCCGTTTGTCATGGAATTTTCCGCCCTTTTCACAGGAATTTTTCGTATACCCAACAGAGAAAAAACATTCGTCAAAGACATCCGAGAACACTCTCATGCTATCCGCCTCCCTCTTTGAGAGGAACAGAAATAATGAATAGTGAATAGTGAATAATGAATAATGAATAATGTTTGATGAGGTCTGACTGGGGTAGACAAAACTCAGCGAATTTCGGGAAGGGGTTCCCCCAAGTGGCTGTCCTGAGGCAAAGGGATTCCCCCAAGTGGCTGTCCTTAGAAAGTTGAACGGCTGAAAACGCTTTTCCGCACCTGTGCCATGCTTTTTTGGGTAAGGTGTTCCAGCAGTGCTTCGTGCCGATGCAGGGGCAAAAGACTTAACAGAAGATTGGCCTGCCGTTCCTTTTCCCGCAGGAAAGCCTCCATGTCCTTGGGAGCCTCCGGCAGACGCAAAGGATTAAAAGCACCGCTGCGGACATCTTTTTCATAGTCATCAACGGCATCTGTGAGATAGACCCACTCGCCCCATAAGCAGGCAATTTGCCGCAGGGTTTCCGCTTGGGGACAGTGTTCTTCTGCGGTGAGTATCGTCATGGCGGCACCGCCCAGCTGTCCGCAGGCTTCTGTCAGACGGCTGAAAGAAACGGTATGGCCGTCCTGCTGTGCGGAACGCTCCAACGCCATATAGCTGTCATAAAACGGCTTCAGATAGTCATAATCACCCGTAAAGGCCTTCAAGGCTTTTTGGGCTTTGGGACCGGTAAAACCGGCTAACAGTTTATCTTTCCAGGAAGGAACAGGAGCATCCAACAGGTTATCCCTGACCTCCCAATCGGCGGCCAGCACGGCAATGCGAGCCGCCGCCGCTATGGCCGGGTTCTGAACGGTACACATCTCCATCCACATCAGCGGGGTCAGGCTACAGGACATTTTGGCCGAAACAAAGGGTTCCTCCTGCACGGCTTCCAACAGCAGAAGCATATCGACCAGTTCATAATTCACCATTACCGAAGCGGTTATCCCGTACAGATACCGCAGACAGCGGCACATTCCGCAATACATACGATTATAATGAAAGCGTTCCTGTCGGGTCATCTGCCGCTTGAACGGCCGCATATATCCTATCACAATCTCACCCCTTGCCTTCAAAAATAATGGTCGGCGGCGAAAGGCAATAAGCTGCTTTTTTGGTCATCAGCAGCGGTACGTGCAGCTTAATCTGATGAATGTATCGAAGGATTTCCTTCTGTTTGGGCGGCGGTGTCAAATGCAGGTGCAGAACCAGACTTTTGGCAAAACAACATATTTTGGCCGCCTTCATCATTTCCTCCGGTGAGTATACCTCCCGCACAACATCCGACTGGTTATGCAGACGGCATTCGGGAATGATGCTTTTATCCCATGTATAGCCCTGCATTTGTGCAGAAGACCGCAGAAAATGCAGGCGGGTTTCTTTGGCAAACATACCCTTTTTCAAATCATTGGTAACATCAATAAAAGACGGTTCCCCGCTGATCCAAACCAAATTCCAAGCATGAAGTTCGTCATTCAATTGGCCGATTACCACCATACACGGCTGACCTGCCAAATCACACAGATATTTGAAGGTTTTGGAAATGCCGGCACAAACAGACAGCTTATCTCGTATCACACTGACAATATCCTGTCCTTTATGTACCTTATCGCTGTGGTCATACTGTACATTTTTCGCTACCGCATCATGCAGCCACAGCACCCGCTGAACCTCTGTCAGGCCGGACGGCATTTTGCTGATGATATAGTTTCCCCAGTTCTTGCATTCCTCCAACAGCCGCTTGGCTTCTTCCTTCGGATATTGATAATGACCGGTGGTATAGAGTTTACCGCCCTTTTGATAATAGGCACCGCCCTGATAAAAATCAATGTAGAACAACAGCGGGATATCCCAAGAGATGCTTTGTATAATCTTACCAAGACTTTCATGCGGGATATCAATCACAATTTCCTCTTGATAATGCATCAGCTGATTCATCAGGCTGTTATATACCGCCTGATCATGTTCATCTAACAGATTGCGGTAAAATGTTGTTGTAATCTCTGCCATCCCATCACCTGTTATATGTCGTCATCAAAGAAATGAGGGAACTGACTGAAGGAAATGATTCTATTGATCATATCCGCAATTCCAAAGGATGTATCTTGAATACGACCGGTAATAATATAATAGGCAGCCTGTTCCATATCTTGACCAGTTTCTCTCATTCTATAGGCCGCCTGTTTTCCCTCCTCTGCCGTTTCTCTGAACGAGGAGGACGGATATTGTGTACGGTGCGGAGCGGCAGATGCAGGCTTTCCCTGTGCGGCCGCTGTGTGCGGGGGTGGCGTATACGATGCCGCTTTGGGTTGGGACTGTACCGGAGCGGCGGCTTTTGATTGGGACTGT
>CADCOZ010000206.1 GCA_902803125.1 uncultured Ruminococcus sp. | reverse complement strand
TGGAGCTGATAACCAGATTCGAACTGGTGACCTCATCCTTACCAAGGATGCGCTCTGCCTACTGAGCTATACCAGCATAAAATTGAACTCTCGATAAGAGAGTTCAATTTGGCGATCCGGAACGGGATCGAACCGTCGACCTCTAGCGTGACAGGCTAGCGTTCTAACCAGCTGAACTACCGGACCAAATAACAATCCAAGAACTTTTCTTGATTTCCCGACTGCGTAAATTATCATACCATAGGAATCAGGATTTGTCAAGTGTTTTATGCAAAAATAAATAAAAAAATAAGAGAAATGTTTTATAGCGTGTCCGGAAGGTTTTACGAAAAGCCGAGAGTAGATTTGTGCAGATGCCACCGCATGAAAACCGGGTGCGAGAATATCTATCAAAGCTGTTCAAGAAAGAGAAAAAAGCCGTGAAATGTTTCCGTTAGCGGTCAGTATGGGTATAGAATAGACAACGGAGTGCCATATCCAACGATAGGCACCCCGTTATGATAATGGTTGTATCGTGTTTCCAAGAGTGGAAAGCGGCTATATGGGTGATGCCACAGCATCTGTCTGTGCAGATGCATCTATTGGCCATTTCTTAAGTAACGTTAACTTGTTGCAGAAAACTGGTGGTACGGTTGTCGGCATCTTTAATACGCAGTTCAATCTGATAAAGGCCGGCTTGATCTGCATTAAAAGAAATGGTGGAGTTGGTGGAAAAATTCTGAGCAATGTACCACGTTTTGGAATCGGCACGGCGATAGTAGACCGCAAAGCGGTAAGGAGCTGTGCCGTCCAGTGCCTTTGCTTTGATGCTTACCACACGCTTTTTGACGGTAATGGTAGAAAGACTCAGCGCAGGGGCTTTGCCGGTGGAGAAACGGAGATTGCCCTGTTTGGCGGCGGCTTCGGCGGTACTGCCTTTTTGTCCGTAGATGGTCAGATTGGGACAGTCATCAAAAGCAATCGGCTGCATTTGGGCATTGGTGCTGAGAATCGTCAGGTTTTTAAGGTTATGGCAGGCACAGAAGGCCAGTCCATAGATGTTTTGTACGGTTTTGGGCAGACGAATGCTGATTAGTGAAGTACAGTGGCCAAAAGCATTGGAATAAACCTTAGTGATACCGGAAGGAATTTGCACATAACGAAGGGCAGAACATCCTTCAAAGAGTGAAGCAGACAAAGCGGTAATTTTCTTGGGCAGTATCATGCTTTTGAGCGAACGGCAGAAGGCAAACGCATAATTGTCAATGATGGTAACGCTTTGGGGCAGGGATAACTGCGTCAGGTTGGTACAGCCGTTAAAAGCGGCCGTGCCAATGTGCATGAGGCCTTCGGAGAGTGTTACCTTTTTCAAGCCGGTACAATAGGCAAAGGCATTATAGCGGATAGCTTTGACATGAGCAGGAACGGTCACGCCGGTCAGCTTTTGACAGTCGCAAAAAGCGTGGC
This sequence comes from uncultured Ruminococcus sp., assembly GCA_902803125.1. Taxonomy (GTDB): domain Bacteria; phylum Bacillota; class Clostridia; order Oscillospirales; family Acutalibacteraceae; genus UBA1213. The sequence goes on along the minus strand of CADCOZ010000206.1, from coordinate 1,806 downwards.
TTTCAATGGACGAAACCGTGTCGGGTACCGTATAATCGCCCGATTTGCCGCCGGGATAGGCTATCAGCTCCGTTTTGTTTTTGTTGAACAAAACACCGCTGACGGCGGTATAATAGGAGTTGCGGGAATCCACTTGGAAGGTCTGGAGATTAGAACAGCCCACGAAAGCCGTTCCGCTGACGGTTTTGATGCTTTTGGGCAGGAAAAGCTTTTTGATGCTTCTAACATTTGCAAAAGCATCGGCATCAATAGCGGTAACAGTTTTGCCGCTGATGGATAACGGTACCTGAACGGTACTTTCCGAACCGGTATACTTTGTGATGGTAACAGTGCCGTCGCTGTTGGTTCTGACACGATAAGGCACAGCGGTCGCCGATACTCCTGCGGCCATGGGAGCAGAGGCCGCCGATGCTGTCAGAGCGGCTGAAGTGCTTGCTAAAGTAATGAGTGCTAAAGAGAAGGCACAAATTTTACGAAAAACACAATGTTTCATGAGAATACCCCCTTTTCGGTACAAAAAAGATCGTCAATGCTTGTCATCATTATACAATCATTACCGATAAATGTCAAGAAAATTGCACTATTATTCACAATGCATCATTAGCAGGCGGGTATATCCGCAGAAACAAGCAGAAATCTTTGGAGAGAAAATCAACTGTCCTTTTTTTGGGACGAACAAATATTCTTTTTGCTTGACTACCGAACAAATTTACGATATAATAAAAGAGCAAAGTTTATTCAACAGGAGGTTAACAATCATGATGAAGAATTCAAAAACGATGTTGGGTACCAAAAAGAAGCAGATGCACACCATTACGGTACTGGCAGCGGTATCCGTTTTATGTGCTTCTGTTTGCGGTTATCTGTACTGTATGCACTTTTCTGATTTTATGCGGGAGATGGTTTTGGCTGATGCAGGAAACAGTCTGCCGTTAGCACAGGAGGATTTGGCGGGACTGCTTCGTTATTTGTCGGGTGTGATGGTGCTGTATTATATGACCATGACCGTGCTGACTTGTTTAATGGTTTGGCACCGCCGCCGGTCGGTCAGAACGGTGTTGTTTTTCATGGCGGCCTTGAAGTTAGCGGTACTGGCGTTAATGCTGGCCCCCAATCCGTCTTTTGCGTTTCACTGCGGATTTGAGATCTTGCCGGAAGCGGTTCTGCTGATACATATTGCCCGCTTATCAGAACAGCGCTCAACCCTTGAAGAAATGCTGCCGCATTTGAATATCATTGTGCCGGCGGGCATTCTGATTGAATTGATACCGCTTCTGCGGAACGTACAGTGTTTGACCTCAGACAGCATGAGCATTTGGGGAAAAGCAGGGTTTGTTCTGCTGCCCGTTGCCATGATGGCTGTATTCTTTACGCTTGGGCTGTACCAATTACAGCCGGTACGCCGTCCCCGCCGCCGGCCGGCTCCGGTCATACCGCTAAAACAGTGGCATATGGCTCTTCCGGCCAGCTCTGAAATGGTTAAAAATGCATGAGGTATCATTTTCCGCTCACCGTGTCCAAAAGATTTGCGAACCACAAAGGTTTCCTGCATCTTTTTCCTTGTTATCCAAAAATAGTACTTCCGCAATCCGTACCGATAGGAAAGTTCTTAAACGGACTCCCCTATTCTAACTGAACGTGCGAATAACCCCGCAGAGAAAAACTTCACGAAACATCAACACAAAAGTTTTTCGCAAGCTTTTCAAAGGCTTGTGGGCAACACGAAGTTAGTCCCTTTAGGGAGTGCAGGGGCAAAGCCCTCCAACATTCCGCAAAAGCCAGACGGTACAGTAAAAACCCCTTCGT
>CADCOZ010000205.1 GCA_902803125.1 uncultured Ruminococcus sp. | reverse complement strand
CTCCACCGGAGACCCGCTCCCCCTTTTTTCGCCAGAAAAGGGGTTCCCCCAACGGGTTCCAAGGGCAGAGCCCTTGGTGGGAGGTTTGGAGGGCAAAGCCCTCCAACATTCAGGGAATGTCTTTTAGGATTGAAAAAGCGGCGGCGGCTCCTTCGTAAACGGCTTTGCAGACTTGAAGCAAACCGCCGGTGCAGTCGCCGGCCGCATACAAAGCGGGCAGAGAGGTTTGCATTTTGTCGTTGACCTTGATGCGGTTGTTTTCGGTTTCGGCTCCGACCTTGCGGGCCAGTTCCGCACTGCCGGCGACTCCCAAGGCAACGAATAAACCATTGGCGGCTATCGCTGTGCCGTCCGTGAAGGTGATGCTTTCCACCACCGTTTCGCCGTTGACAGCGGTAATCGGTTTATCAATGACGGCTATCGTATCGGGAACATGAGCGGTCATCGGCTGACCGTTGGTCAGAATGGTAACGGAACGAGCCGCAGGCTGGAGTACCTGTGCTTCGTGAACGGCATATTCACCGCTGCCCAGCACACAGACATCTTTCTGACGAAAGAAAAAGGCATCACACACGGCACAGTAGCTGACACCTTTGCCTTCATGCTCCTTCAGTCCACGCAGGGGAACCGTTTGGCGTGAAGCACCGGTAGCCAACAGGACAGCGTCGGCGGGATAGTCCCCTTTGTCGGTGCTGACAACCGGCTTCATGGCATCGTTATAGGACAGCGAAACGACTTCTTCTTCGATAAAACTCACGCCAAGACGTTTGGCACCGATAATGCCGTTGTCATGCAGTTCCTGTCCGCTGACAGGTTCGGCAAAACCATAGTAGTTTTCAATTTTTTCGGCTTTGGCTAAGGCACCGGTGCCGCGTGAGATGACCGTAACCGTCACTTTGCCGCTTCTTTGCAAGTATAAGGCGGCAGAAATACCGGCAGGGCCGGCACCAATAATCAATACTTTTTTCATGATGATTTCTCCTTATATTTAGTCAAAGGGAACATCTGTGTTTCCGCCGTGACAGAAAAAGTATTCCCCTATCGGGCGGGGTTCATCCGCAAGACACGATAAGACAAAAACCAACCGAAGGACTTCCGGTTGGTTTTTGTTTTTTGGCAAACAAGTATACAAATGCAGAAAGGATTTTTTTAGGGAAGATAAACCGTGTCGCAGAGAAGCACCGAATCCATTGGCTTTCCTGAGAGTGGGAATCGGCCTTTCGTGCGGATTGTCCCACACGTTCCTTAGAATTCAAAGGGTTGTGGCTCGCCGCATCCGCAGGTGCCGACATATTTCGGCATGACCTTGCCGCAGTTCGGACACGTCCAAGTGCCGTCATTCGGAACGTCCTTACGGCTGCTGACGGCCTGCTGTGCCTGACGGAGGATTTCGGCTTCTTTAGCCTTCTTGCCTCTGGGCTTCTTGTCTTTTTTCTTGCCGGCTTTTGTCGAAGCAAAATCATCTATGGGAGGACGCTGATATTCAGGGAAAGTCGGTTTGGCAGGTTCTTGAGGAGCAGCACCTTGAGAGGAACCGTTAGCAGATGCTGTATTGATGCCTAAAAATGTGGTCGGTTCATCGCTAAAACGCATGGGAGCGGCCGGCGGCAGATTATCAAACGACATGGGAGCGGTCGGTGTATCCTCAAAACGCATGGGAGCCGGTGCCGGAGCATTGTCAAAATTGAACGGATTCAGCGGAGCATTGAAATCCTGCTGAGCCGCCTGATTGGTAGCTTCGTTGTTGAAGGCATTTTCCTGCTGATGGATAAATGATAAATCGGGAGCCTGATAACCGGAATCCACCGTGTTATTGGGCGTATCATGCTGAATATAGCTGTAGGTATCGCCTTGTGTGGTGGGAATATCGGCTCTGACCTGCGGGTTATAGCCTTGAATCGAGGGCTGAACCCCCTCAAAGGAGGACATCTGTTCCGGTGTCAGCTTGCTTTTCGGCTTTTCGGCCGGTGCGATATCAGGCATTGACGGTTCATCAAAACCAAAGTCAAAGGGTTTGGGTTCGCCGCAACCGCAGGTGCCGACATAGTTCGGCATGACCTTGCCACAGTTCGGACACGTCCACGTATCGGAACGCTCTTCAAGCGGGGTAACTTGTACATCAAGTTTCTTCTTGCCGAAAGCAGTCGTGGTTTCTTTGATGGTGCTGTGTTCG
>CADCOZ010000204.1 GCA_902803125.1 uncultured Ruminococcus sp. | reverse complement strand
TATGTGCAGGAAACCAATGTTAAACTTGGCCGTATTCAGATTTTCAACAACTGGTCGCCCTATATGGTCAAAGATCCCGAACATACCGTTTGGATCGGTCTGGAATATTTCTGTGCCGAAGGGGACGACTTCTGGAACATGACAGACGAGGAATGTATTGACTTTGCCGCCAAGGAACTGGAAAGCATGGGCGTTATTCGTGCCGATGAGGTGCTGGACAGCCACCGTGAACGCATCAAAAAAGCCTATCCCGCTTATTTTGATACCTATGCCTATATGGATCGGCTGGTCAGCTTCTTAGACGGCTACGACAATCTGTACTGTGTCGGCCGCAACGGTCAGCACCGCCATAACAACATGGATCACTCCATGCTGACGGCGATTCGTGCCGCCCAAGCCATCAAAGCAGGCGATACCGATAAATACGCCATCTGGAACGTCAACACCGAAAAAGAATATCACGAAACAAAACAGTAACGCTGTCTGTAAAGGAAAATGATGTATGAAAACAACGACTGCCAACAACAACACAGGGAGTTCCTCCTCCCTGTGTTCTGATATTTTTGAACAAATTTTTCGGCACCCGATAATAGCCTGTGCCATGCTTTGTCTGCTCTGCATGATTATGACCACCGGTGAGGTATCCTTTTTGGGAGCCGGCAGTATCGCCCTTTGTATGGGTATGCTGGGACTCGGTGCCGCCCTGTACAGCAAAAAAATCTATGCCGGCGACAGCGGTCTGCGTACCATGGTAACCGTTCTGTCCATCACGATATTAGCCGCCATTATTTTTGTCTACAACGTCCTGCTGCGGCAATCCTACACGCTGACGGTCATGAACGGCGGGTTAGCCGTTTGTGCGGGTCTTTTCGTTTACCTGCTGGGTGCCAAAAAGTTATCCGTCCGCAACATTATTCTGTTGATGCTGGCGGCCGGCTTTATCCTCCGTCTGGCCTTTATTCTGATGATGTCCACCGGCATGATACAGCACGATGTTTCTTCGCTCGGTCAAGGAGCCGGTCATGCGGGCTATATTGAGTACCTGTATAACAACGGTCATCTGCCGGACTTTGACGTAAGAACCAAAAACCAATTCTATCACCCGCCTCTGCACCATATCATTTCCGCCGTCTGGATGCACTTACAGACCCTGATTGGTGTCAGCTATACCGATGCCTTTGAAAACATTCAGATTCTGACGCTGTTCTATTCTTCTGTCTGTCTGATTCTTTCATACAAAATTTTCCGTCAGCTCGGCCTTTATGGCGGCGGTTTAATCGCCGCTGCCGCTATCATCGCCTTTTGTCCGACCTTCTATATCATGGCCGGCAGTATCAACAACGATATCCTGTCGATTACCTTTATCCTCGGTGCCATTCTCAACACGCTTTACTGGTACCGTTCCCGCCGCATGAAAGATATTTTATGTATCGCCCTTTGTGTCGGCTGTGGAATGTTTACCAAGCTGTCGGTCTGGATGGTGGCTCCTCCCATCGCCTTTGTGTTCCTGTATGTCTTTTTCAAAAACATCAAGGAATTCAAAAAATATCTCCTGCAATTTATCGCTTTCCTTGGCGTTTGTGCGCCCATCGGACTGTTCTGGTCTGTGCGGAATTTTCTCCGCTGGCAGGTACCGTTTACATTTGTACAGAAGCTGTCCGAAAAATCCTCGCAGTATATCGGCAACATTCCAATCTGGCAAAGACTGTTTGACTTCCGTCTGTTCCAGTTTGCCAATGTTGCCCCGCAGTTCAATATGTACGACAGCGACTATAACGATTACAATCCGCTGATTGCCTTTTTCAAGACCTCCATGTTTGATGAAGGCATTTCGGTGAACCGTTTCCCGAAAATCTTCGGCATTTGTCACGTGCTGTTTTTTGCCGCTGTCCTGCTGGGACTCATCGGCTTTGGTGCCATGATTTTCATGTTCATCAAAAAGGTCAAGAAGCCCGATACCGTTCAAAAAGCCTTTGTCGGACTGTTATATTTCTTCTTTTTTGGTATATATTATGCCTTCTGTTTCGGCTATCCGCACGTCTGCACCATGAATGTACGGTATGCGGTTCCCCTGCTCGTGATTGGGGCGTTTTCCTATGGCTTCCTTATCCAACAGTTATTATCCTCCGGCAAGCGTTCCGCTAAAGTTTGGACAGTCATTTTATCTGTCCTCATCGGCATTTATGTTGTCAGCGGCTATCTGGTCTATCACACCTGTGCCTATTCGCTCGTCCATTTATAAAAAAAGTGGGGATCGGCACCCCCTCGAAGCTCAGATGATGAAGTTTATGAGGAATCTGCGGTACAGGCACCAAATCAACGGCAGGTCAAAGT